>CAZSUQ010000692.1:0-3440 GCA_964609935.1 uncultured Thermodesulfobacteriota bacterium
CCAAAGAGGGAAAAGCGTCCAGGGAAGGGGTGGTCTACTTCGAGGTGCCCTCGAACTACGATCCCAACGCAGCGCCCGAGGGAAAACATTTCCTGATGACCGGCTCCTACTGCCCTGCCAACCCGGACATGACCAGGAAAGAGATCATGGACTGGGCCCTTGCAGGGGAGGAGATCATCTTCAAGGCGATTCCCGGACTGGAAGACGCCATCGAACGAAAGGAGATCTACACCACGGCCCACGTTTCCAGGCTCACCCGTGATTCGGTCATCCCGGGCCACGGAGGAGAGACCATCGGGCTGGGGCAGATCGTGGGACAGTGCGGGCCCACCAAGCCGTCCTTCAAGGCCCCGGTCCAGGGGCTCTTCTACGTGGGCTGCGACGCAGGCGGCTCGGGCGTGGGCACGCAACAGGCCATCGAGTCCGGGATGAACGTGGCGGATGCGGTCCTCAGGCACCACCGCATGCGCAGGGCAAGCCCCTGACACCTGGGCTTCAACATGTGAATCCAGGGCATAGAACACCGGTAATGATGGGCGGAGCCTGGCTCCGCCTTTTTTTCTTACAAAAGGGGAAACAGGATGAAGGTGGCGGCCGTTCAGATGCAGGCAGAGCTTGCCAACGTGGATGCCAACCTGAAGGCAGCGGAAAGGCTTGCCTCCAAGGCCTTCACCGAGGGCGCGGAATGGGTGATCCTGCCCGAGTTCTTCACCTCGGCCATGGCCTTCCACCCGGCCATGCACCGGGTCCCCTGCCCTCCTGACGGTGAACCCCTTCAGCTTCTCAAGGAACTGTCGTGCAGGCACAAGGGGGTTCTGGGCGGCTCCTTCATTGCCATCAGGGAAGGAGAGATCTACAACACCTTTGTGCTGGCTTTTCCCGATGGCTCCACCTATTTCCACGACAAGGACCAGCCCACCATGTGGGAGAACTGCTACTACCTGGGTGGAAAGGACGACGGTGTTCTGACGACCCCTTCCGGCAAGGTGGGCGTGGCCCTTTGCTGGGAGTTCGTGCGCACCCGTACCGCTAGACGCCTCCTGAACCGGGTGGACTTCGTGGTGGGTGGATCCTGCTGGTGGACCATGCCGGAAAAGGCACTGCCCGGGCTTTCCACCTCGCTGCACAAAAGGAACATGGAGATCATGAAGGACACACCGGGCAGGTTTGCACGCATGCTCGGTGTCCCCGTTGTCCATGCAGCCCATGCAGGAGAGGCCGAGGGGAACATGCCCATGATCCCGGGGTTCCCTTACCGGACCCATTATCTGGGCGAGACCCAAATCGTGGACAGCACAGGAAAGATCCTGGCAAGGATGACGCGCGAAGACGGTGAAGGCTTCATCACGGCAGACATACAAATACCGGAAGAAAAGAAGCCGATCGAACCGATCCCTGACCGCTTCTGGATCCCCAACCTCCCTTCCAGGCTCAGGTTCGTGTGGGCGTTGCAGAACCTGCATGGACGCCGCTTCTACCGAAGGAAAACCCGGCCCATGCTCAAGCGCCTCCTCTCATCAGCGTAATCCTGGCCCGCATTGCATAAAGCCTTCCACCGCTCTCGCCACGAAGTTTCATGCGATGCGGGCTCGTCGCTTCTTGCTCCGTGAAGAATCCAAATTGTAGGAACGCGCCTATCTGGGAGAAAGTCGATGGTCATCCGGTTCATGTACGTTTGTTTGGTCGGAAGAGAGAGAACTGCTATCATGAAATTGAATGTTCCTTTCCTCTGCGAGGAGTCTACCGTGTGCCGGAAAACTCATTCTGCGACCTTCCCTACCACACTCTCCTCGTGCCTGTTGCTATCTCTGCTCTTTTTTACCGCCTGCCAGCCCGAGCTCGTGGACATGGTCTTCTACAACGGCTGCATATTGACCATGGATGAACACAACACCGAGGCATCCGCCGTGGCCGTCCAGGACGGCAGGATCGCGGCCGTGGGCAACTTCTGCCATGTCTGGCGGCACTTCTTCTCCCCGGAGGTCCGGAGGGTCAACCTCCGCGGAAGGACGATGGTGCCCGGCTTCGCGGACGCACACAGCCACTTCCCCGGGGGAAGCGTCTATAAGTTCATGGCAAATCTCAACAGCCCCCCTGTGGGCATGGTGAGCACCATCGCCCACATCCAGGACTCACTGCGACCCCAGGTGGGATCCCCGGCACTGGGGGACTGGATCGTGGGATTCAGCTACGATGACCTGCGCCTGGATGAGAGACGGCACCCCACCCGTTACGAACTGGATGCGGTCTCAGAAGAACACCCCATCTGGATCTTCCACATAAGCGGGCACGTGGGCGTGGCCAACAGCCGGGCCCTGGCCCTGGCCGGG
The DNA here is from genome assembly GCA_964609935.1 of uncultured Thermodesulfobacteriota bacterium. Lineage (GTDB taxonomy): Bacteria > Desulfobacterota > DSWW01 > DSWW01 > DSWW01 > CAYTRL01. The sequence continues at coordinate 2,331 of CAZSUQ010000692.1, forward strand.
ATCGACGAAAACACGCCGGACCCGGAAGGAGGCGTGATCCGCCGGTTCCCGGGAACGAACGTGCCCAACGGCGTACTGGAAGAAAGCGCCATGGACGTCATCATCCTGGACCTCCTGCCGGACCCGTCCATCCCGCAGATCCTCACCATGCTGGCTGACGGCGGCGAGAAATACGCCGCAAAGGGAGTCACCACGGCTCAGAACGGCGCCGCACTCTCCCTGTACGTGAGCGCGCTATGGGTCGCCTCCCAGCTGGACGTCCTGCCCGTGCGGGTGGTGGTCTGGCCTTACGGGGAAGCGGCTGACAGCATCGTGGAGGGCACGTTCGACGTAAGCTCCATGAACAGTGAGCGGTTCACTGTGGGCGCCCTGAAGCTGATCCCCGACGGCTCGATCCAGGCCTATTCCGGTTTCCTGAGCGAACCGTACTTCGTTGTTCCCCCGGACAAACCGGAGGACTACCGGGGCTACCCGCGGATGACCCGGGAAGCCCTGAACGAACAGGTCCTCCGCTATCACCAAGCCGGGTACCAGGTGGCCGCCCACGGCAACGGCGACGGGATCATCGACTACATCATCAACGCGTTCGAAGAGGCACAGGCCGTCTGCCCCCGGGCCGACACGCGCCCCATCGTGGTCCACGCCCAGATGACCCGGGAGGACCAGCTGGACCGCATGCAGAACCTGGGCATGGTGCCCAGCTTCTTCCCCCTGCACACCTGGTACTATGGGGACGCCCACATGGAGATCTTCATGGGGCCTGACCGGGCGCGCCGGATGAGCCCGGCACGGTCCGCATTGAGGCGCGGAATACGGTTCACCCTCCACGCAGATACCCCTGTGTTCCCCATGGATCCCATGCGCATCATGTGGAGCGCGGTGAACCGCGTGTCCGACAGGGGCACCCCAATCTACTTCGAGGACGAAGCCCGGGACCAGCGCATCTCCCCGCTGGAGGCCCTGCGCGCGATCACCATCGACGCCGCCTGGCAACTCCACCTGGAGGACACCCGGGGATCCATCGAGGCGGGCAAGTTCGCAGACCTGGTGATCCTGTCGGAGAACCCCCTGAACAACCCGGCGAGCATCCACGAAGTGGAGGTGCTCGAA
>CAZSUQ010000693.1:0-3436 GCA_964609935.1 uncultured Thermodesulfobacteriota bacterium
AGTGAAGAGGTCACTTCGAAATATGGAGATTCTCCAACCTGCATATCGCTTGCCAGCATGCTTGGTCGCGTCTTGTGTTTTGGTGGTAAGTAGATCACAGGAATATCGTGAAAGAGCAGACGGCCCAAAAGAAAGGCCATGGAACCCGACATGGGGGCCATGGCCTTTTTCAAGCCGAGATGAAAGATCGGTCTACTTTTTTGTCCTCCTTCTCATGTAGAACAGAAAGCCGACGGGAAGAAAATAGGGTGCTAGGTTCAGGAGGATTTGCCCTGCCAGGGCCTTGCCTCTAAACCTGTGGGATTGAATGAGCATACACCCGCACGGCTCCGGAGGCACCTCGTCAGCCCCCATATCCACCAATGCCACAGAGTCCCCGTCACCGTCCTGGATCCTGCTCTCACCGTCGATGTCTGTGGCAGGAAGGCCCGGCGCGGAATTGTCTCCCGTGTCGATGCACGGGGAGCCGGTTTGAAGGTGGAAGTCATCGTTCGTGGGATCCACAAAGAGCGGATCTATGTCGATGTTTCCTGCTCCGGGCCAGCTTCCCTCCACGTCCGAGTAGGTGACTGTGACGGATCCACCGCTTTGAAAAATCTCAGGTGCATAGGATGAGGTGTCGCCCCAGAGAATCGAGTTTATAACGCCAAGAGAGCAGTTATTGCAGTAGATTCCTCCGCCTCCATCAAGCGACATGTTCTCACTGAAGGTGGCGTTTGTTATTGTCATGGATGCGTCAGTGGCTGCGATTCCTCCGCCCAGGGAATAGGAAAACGGTCCGACAGCCTGATTCCCTACGAAGTTGGAGTTGAGGACCGTTGCGTTTCCACCTGAGCAGTAAAGGCCTCCTCCTGGACCCCCCACACTATTTTCACGGATGTCACAATTCTCGATCCAGAGTTTATTGCCGTAAAAGGCGATCCCTCCCCCGTATGCCGCAACCGACATGGAGCCCTGGGATGCATTCCCGGTAATCGTACAGTTTAAAAGGGTCAGGCTGTCGCCGGAAAAAGAGATGCCTCCACCGAATGCCGGGCTGCCCAATGTTGTCAAGTTGTCCGTGATCGTGCAGTCGGTGATCTCCAGAGACCCGCCGACGCAATAAATCCCTCCTCCTCCGCTGCCGTTGATTGCCAGGCTTTCACGGATCGTGCAGTCCCTGATGGTCGGAGAGGAGTTCTCGCAGTAGATCCCGCCTCCGCCGCTACTCCCTTCACCGTGCTGTATGATGAACCCGCTGAGCACGGCATCTACGGTCTCGCCGTTTTCGAACGTGACCACGGGCGCGAGGTAGTCCCCATCGATGATCGGGACCACCTTGGTGGCCTTCACCACGGTCAGGTCCTTACCGATGAAGTCGATATTCTCAACATAGGTCCCCGGGTTGACACTGCATGTGTCGCCCGCTACGGCTGCATCGATACAGTCCTGGATCGCGGTGAAATCGCCTCCACCACCCTGGTCCACGAGCCATGTTGTTTGAGCTAGCCCTGGACCTGCTAAAAGAATGAAGGAAAAAAACAGAGACATACAGGTGATGCGGATACGGTTGTCGACTTTCATGTTCTCCCCCCTTCTGGATCTTTGCTTTTCTTAAAAGACAGGTTGTCATATTAATCTGTTATAACAGACATACCTTCAGGGTGCAAATAAAATTCTGGATCCCCTGGACAGGTACCAGGGACGAAAGGCAGCGGGATCCTGTGCTTCGGCCCAGGATGAAAAATGCAGGAATCCGGTTTGAACGGCGACGGCCTGTGCATTGGGAAGGGAGGAGATCTGGTGCGCTAAGGTTCGTCTTGAGGCTCGAGGTGTGCCCGGTTATTGGGAGGCATCCTCCAGTTCAAGTCCCATCCTCCGGTGGAGCACCAGAAGGTTGATGTTATAGAAGATGTAGTAGCCGGCCAGGACGCCGAGAATGAAAAGTGTCAACGGACTTTGCAGTAGGCTGGGTGCATGATGGCTGGCATCGAGTGACGCGGCATGGAGCTCGGTGAGCCGGTGGGCGAGCCGCCCGACGAGCACCAGGGAGATGGCAACGCCGATGTAGGTATTGGGGCGATAGAAATGACCCTCGTCTGTGGTCTCAAAGCGGGTGAGGCGCAGTCCGAGCAAACCCAGGGGTACGCCCAGGAGGATGCCGCCGCCGAGGCCGGCCAGCGATGACGGGAGGTCCAGGGATAGCGCCGCGATAACGAGTGTAAACACGGAAAAAACGACGAGGCGTAAAATGAGACGCCTCAACTTGAACTCCTGCCTCCCCACGTTCCGGCGGATGCGTCTGTAAAGCACCAGCAAAACCATGATTGGGAGAAGGAAGGGGATCAAGTCAGCGGTGGTGAGGTGTGTGGCCATGTCTTTTGCCTAACGAGCCTGCGATAAAAGGCCTTTTGGGGAACAATGCAGAGTGATTGTACACCCTCTGCCACCGTTCTTCCAGCCTCTGAGATTCCAATGATCCCTACATGCTGCGCCGGTACTGGCCGCCCACGTCGTAGAGGGCCCGGGTGATCTGCCCGAGGCTGCACACGCGGACCGTGTCCATTAGTTCGGTAAAAATGTTCCCGCCCTCAAGTGCCACGCGCTGGAGCCGCTCCAGTGCCCGGGGCGCCTCCTTCTCGTGCCGCTTCATGAAGTCCCGCACCCTGGCAAGCTGGCCGGCCTTCTCCTCTTCCGTTGCCCGGGCGAGCTCCACAAAGAACTCCATGTCGTGCTCGTCCGCGTGGGGATTGCGAAAGGTGTTCACGCCGATGATGGGAAGCTCGCCGGTATGCTTGAGGGTCTCGTAGTAGATGGACTCCTCCTGGATCTTGCTTCGCTGGTAACCGGTCTCCATGGCGCCGAGCACGCCGCCCCGCAGGGTGATCTGGTCGAACTCGGCCAGCACGGCCTCCTCCACCAGGCGCGTGAGCTCCTCCACGATGAAGCTGCCCTGGTAGGGGTTCTCGTTCTTGGCCAGGCCCCACTCGCGGTTGACGATGAGCTGGATGGCCAGGGCGCGCCGCACCGACTCCTCGGTGGGCGTTGTGATGGCCTCGTCAAAGGCGTTGGTGTGCAGGCTCTGGCAGTTGTCGTACACGGCGCAAAGGGCCTGGAGCGTGGTGCGGATGTCGTTGAGCTGGATCTCCTGGCTGTGCAGGGAGCGGCCCGAGGTCTGCACGTGATACTTGAGCATCTGGGAGCGCTCTGAGCCGCCGTACATCTCACGCATGGCAACGGCCCAGATCCGGCGGGCCACCCGGCCGATGACCGTGTACTCCGGGTCCATGCCGTTGGAGAAGAAGAAGGAGAGGTTCGGGGCAAAGGAATCGATGGGCATGCCCCTGGAGAGGTAGTACTCCACGTAGGTGAACCCGTTCGCCAGGGTGAAGGCGAGCTGGGAGATGGGGTTGGCCCCTGCCTCGGCGATGTGGTAACCCGAGATGGACACGGAGTA
>CAZSUQ010000694.1:0-3432 GCA_964609935.1 uncultured Thermodesulfobacteriota bacterium
CCAGCGGGTGATGGAAGCTATCAATGGGATTATCGCTGCACGCCCTGGCGAGACACCCCGGGGCCTCCGGTTTCCTCTCTCCCTCCAGCTGCAACCTTGTCCAACTCATCGAGGAAGATAATGCCCATCTCTTCGGCCAACTGAAGTCCGGCTTGCCGAACCTCGTCCATATTGATCAAAGAATCCAGCACCTGCTCGAACAGGACAGCTCGGGCTTCGCGAATTCGCATACGGCGCTTCTTCTTGGAGCTGGGAAGCAGCTCGGACAGCACACTACCCATGTCGATACCCATTTGGTCGATGCCGTCTTGTGAGAAGAGTTCTACCTGGGGATTGACGTTTTCTTCGACCAACACCTCGATGTAGCGCTCTTCCAGTTCACCGGCGTCCAGCTTGTCGTGCAGTTTCTCGCGCGTAGATCGAGAGCTGTCTTCATGATCGTCATCAGAAGCCGTGTGCGTAGTTGGCAGTAGGGCATCGAGAGTTTCTTCAGTTACCAGGCGTTCGGCTTCTTCTTCCACGCGTAGGATTTCCTCTTCGCGCACCATGTCGATGGAAACGTCCACCAAATCGCGAACCATTGACTCAACGTCGCGGCCGACGTATCCCACTTCAGTGAACTTGGTGGCCTCGACCTTGACGAAAGGACACGTGGTTAGTCGCGCCAACCGCCGTGAAATCTCGGTCTTGCCAACCCCGGTGGGGCCGATCATGAGGATGTTCTTAGGCTTGATCTCCGCGCGAATCTCGTCGTCAACGAATTGCCGACGCATGCGGTTTCTCAGGGCAATAGCCACTGATTTCTTTGCGGCAGCTTGTCCAACAATGTACTTGTCCAGTTCGGACACGATTTGACGAGGAGTCAATCCATCCAAATGAGAATTGGATACTTCAACCAATTGAGACATCGGGTTCCTTTACCAGTGGATTTCTTCCAGGGTGATTTGATCGTTCGTATAGATATCGATTTCGGCAGCAATTTCCAGTGCACGACGTGCGATTTGCTCAGCAGTCAACGTCTCGGATGCCGACTGCAAACCTTTCGCAGCAGCCAGGGCATAGGAGCCTCCTGATCCGATTCCAATGACACCACCATCAGGCTCGAGTACATCACCAACACCGGAAATCATGAGCAACCCTTCTTTGGATGCTGCAACAATGACGGCTTCGAGATGTCGGAGAATGCGATCGGTTCGCCACTCTTTGGTCAGTTCCACTGCTGAACGACGAAGTTGTCCGTCATATTTCTTGAGTTTCCCCTCGAATTTGTCGAGCAGGGCAAGACAATCGGCTGTCGCTCCAGCAAATCCTACTAGTACGGAGTCATCATAAAGGCGATAGACCTTTTTGGTGTGTTTCTTGATGATCATGGTGTCCAACGTTGCTTGGCCGTCGCTAGCAATGACGGCTGTGTGTGCAGACTCTGAGTAAACAGCAAGTATGGTGGTGCTCTTCACGTGAGACATAAGGGTCCTATTCTAGTCTTCCTGCAGGCTAGCTTCAATCGCACTGCCGTTTTCTTCATCAGCTTCTTCTAAAAGGGTTCTCTGTTTACTACTAGTTGTAGTAGTAGTGCTGTGCATAACCGACCATTTTGGCGGAACGCCACATGAACACAGTACTTTCTTACTTATTTGCTGTAGACATTCTGGGGACAACTACTTGGTGTCTTGTGGATAAGGGGTGTTAACAACTGCAGCATTCTTCTCTGCACCTGTTTTCCGCATCAAAAGCAAGGTTATCACCAAGATATTCACAGGAATTCACCAGTCGAGGAAGATTGAAAAGAAGAGCTATCGAATCATGGAGTACTGAGACGCAAGAGACTCGTGGATTTCGTTAATCTCCGAATGCAAAAGAGGTGTTTCTTCAAGCATGGCTTGAACGCGGACGTAGGAATGCATCATAGTGGTATGATCTCGGTTACCGAATTCACGCCCGATGGCTGGGAACGAGTGATCGGTCATCTCGCGCGAAAGGTAGATGGCAATATGCCGAGCTTGAGAGATCTCTTTCTTGCGGCTTGAACCCTCCAACACCTGACGCTTGAGATTAAAGCGTGCCGCCACTTCGTCTTTGATATGATGGATAGTCAAGCGAGGGCGTTGCCCTTCCTTGGGAAGCATAGATTCCAAAGTGTTGGGAGTTAGCTTCTCGCCACTCAAGTCGGCGAACGCCAGCACCTTGTTTAGGGCTCCTTCTAAGGCTCTCACGCTTGAAGAAATCCGCGAAGCGATCAATTCCAGGATGCTGACATCGATGTTAAGACCCCGTGAAGCTGCTTTCTCTCGCAAGATGGCAATACGAGTTTCCAGGTCTGGTGGTTGGATATCAGCCACCAGTCCCCAGCGAAATCGCGACACCAATCGATCCTGTAGTCCCGACAAATCATCTGGCGCGCGGTCGCTGGACAGAACGATTTGCTTTTCGCCTCCGTACAATTCGTTGAATGTATGGAAGAGTTCTTCCTGCGTTGCTTCCTTGCCTTCGAGGAAGTGGATATCGTCGATTAGCAACAGGTCGATTTGCCGATACCTGCTCCGGAACGAAGCGGTCGTGTTGTTTCGAATGGAATTGATCAACTCGATCGCAAAACGCTCGGATGTTGTATACAAAACCGAGCTTTTAGGCGACACTTGAAGGACCTGATTCCCGATGGCTTGGAGAAGGTGCGTCTTTCCCAATCCTACGTTCCCGTAAAGGAATAGAGGGTTGTAAGCCACACCAGGCTTCTCGGCGACGGCTTCGGATGCATAGTAAGCTAGATCGCAATTCTTGCCGCGGACAAACGAGTCGAATGTGTAATCCGAGTTGAGAGTCAGAACGTCTTGCCCCGATGTGACGAAAACGCTTTTCGCGCCAGTAGCAGAGACGTGCGACAATTTGTCCTTATCCGCGACTTGAATTACCAACGAGATGGACTGACTGCAGGACTCTGAAGCAAGATCTTCGATTCGCTTGCGAAAACGCCTCTCCAAACCACCTTTGGTGAAGGCATCGGGAACGGCAATGGTGAGTGATTGATCTGCCAAAGAAAGGGGAATGATTCCTTGGAACCAGGTTTCGAAACTGGTGTAGGAAAGCTCGGACTTCAAGCTGGAAAGAACGGATTCCCAAACCGTTGCTATGGCTGTAGACATACGACCCCTCTCTTTGCAGACGAACAACATTATCGAATCGCAATCCGAGCAGTCAAGAGAGAGATTCCGGCGTGAAGGGAAGAACCGTAGGCCCAAACACCGTAAACAAGGCGAAAGTGATTCGCGAGGACAATAGTCCGCTTCTTCGAACAGGGGATCGTCCGACACCTCTATTATGAAGTGAAGGAGAGCGTTGTTTCCGATGATGAAGAGAGACTTTCCTCGAGCTTGTTGTGGAAAAGCAAGGATCAGAAGTTCTCAACCGGAAAAAACCTGTGGAAAAGGTTGGGGA
>CAZSUQ010000695.1:0-3428 GCA_964609935.1 uncultured Thermodesulfobacteriota bacterium
ATCCTCGGCATCGGATCTTGCATCGCTGATCGTCGTATAGTTCCCGGGCACAAGCGGGTCCAGCCCTTCGCCTACCCTCAATGTTGCCGCCGATAGGTAAGAAGGGAAAAATGAAATCATGAAAAACCCTATCGCCAAGGTTATTCCTGCAATTTCAATCATTTCTTTAGCTGAACGATTCATTCTAAATTCCTCCTTTTATCTCAATTAATGTATTTATAGAGTTCATCTTTTTGCTGGCAAGATCATCGGGGCTATTTGATTTCATTAGTTTTTAATTGCAATCTTTTAATAAAACGATATTTAAATAAAATCTTCCAGAGATTGAATCAGACCCGAAATAGAATTGAACAAGTTAAAAACATTGCCCTGAGCGATACACCAGGGGGAGATAAGCGGGGGAAACTTCTTTAGAGAAGGCCATCATAAAATAAACACAATAATGTGTCAACTGTCATAACGATTCATAACGAATACCCTGACATCGGTTATTTGCTCCTGACCCATGCCCCTGCCCATTCGTCTTCTCGTGGTACTTTCTGCCTCCGACCAGGGAATAGACAATTCTTCGGTCCTTATTTTTCTAAAATAGAATTGGGCTCTTGCTGAGGGATGTGGCTGGATTGTGCCAAAAAATTTCATGTTCTCTCAGATTGACCTATGGGGTGACCTCCTCCCGCTGGAGCACTCCCTAGCCTCCCCTCTGCTCTGAGCAAGGCCCTTCACGCCGCGGCCCGGCCTTTCACCTTGACATTTCAGGGTGATCCAAATAAGGAAGGCGTAAGTTCAGAGCCACCCCCTGGAAGCACAAGCTGGAGGCTTTCTGATGGCTGACCGGGTCGCCATCGTGGCATTCGGGCAGAGCACCTACGAGCCCGAGAAGCGTGACAGGCACATCACGGAGCTGGTTTACGAGGTGGTGCGCGCCACCCTGGACTCGGTGGGTGCAACCCCCAAGGACGTGGACAACATCGTCTCCTGTTCCCAGGATTTCCTGGACGGGCGCACAATCTCCAACCGGACCATCCCGGAGGCCGAAGGCGGCTACATGAAGCCCGAGGCCAAGGTGGCTGCGGACGGGACGCAGGCGGTGTTCTACGGGATGATGCGCATCCTGTCCGGTAAGTACAGGACCGGCCTGGTTCTGGCCCACGCCAAGATGAGCGAGGGCTCCCAGAACGTCATCGCCAACGCCATGTTCGATCCCTTCTATCAGCAGGCCGTTGGGCTCGACGAGCTCAGCGCGGCTGCCCTTTCCATGCGCCGCTACCTTCACACAACCCGGGCAACAGAGGAGCACTGCGCCGCCGTGGCAGCCAAGGCCCTCAACAATGCCCTGAAGAACCCCTATGTTTTCCGCGGTGCATCGGTGAGCGCAGAGGATGTGCTGGCAAGCCCGGTCCTGGCAAGCCCCATCCGCGAGGCCATGGCCATGAAACCGGCAGACGGCGCCTGTGCCATGCTCCTTGCCCATGAGGATGAGGTCTCCAGGTTCACGAACAGCCCTGTGTGGATCACCGGTGCCGGATGCAGCCTGGATGCCTACTACCTGGGTGATCGTGAACTTGGCGGCTGCGAGTCTCTTGTTCAGGCAGCGGGCAAGTCGTATGCCATGGCCGGGATCCGGGATCCCAAGAGCGAAGTGGGCCTAGTGGAGCTCTGTGATTTCTATTCGTTTCAGGAGCTCCTCTGGTCCGAAGGGCTGGGCCTGGCGGATCCCGGGGAAGGTGCGGCCCTGTTCGACTCGGGGCGCACCGCGCTTTCAGGCGATCTGCCCATCAACGCCTCCGGCGGCGTTCTCGGGGGCAACCCCCTCTGTGTGGCGGGCATGACCAGGGTCATGGAGTGCGCCAGGCAGATCCGGGGCGAGGCGGGCGAACACCAGAAGGAAGGCGTGAACACGGCCGTGGCCCAGGGATCCACAGGCCCCTGCGGCCAGAACCAGTGTGTCATCGTGCTTTCAGGTAATTGATCAATCCGGCCTTCAAACCGGCCGGTATTCTTCAACATGCCTTTCTGAGTCATCGTAATTAACTTGTTTTTCTATTCAAGGATATCAGAGGATTAGAACACACAGAGATGTAGCGCAAAGTCACAAACCTCCCTCTGGGATCAAAGAAAGAAGCCATGGCAAGAAGGGCCGCCATCATCGCCACGGGACAGACCCGTCACAAGGCCAGGCGCAGGGACGTGAACATCGTTGAGCTGGTCAACGAATCGGTCCGGGCATGCCTGGAGGACGCGGACATGGCCCCCGCCGACATCGACGGCGTGGTGATCGGCAACATGGAGCACTTCGAAGGGGTGTACAACGCGGACCTCTGGGCCGTGGACGGCGTGGGGAGCCTCTTCAAGCACTCCATGAAGGTGACCACAGGGGGAACCACCGGGGCCTCGGTGGCTCACGCCGGGTTCTATCACGTTGCCTCGGGCCTGTTCGATACGGTCCTCTGTATCGGGAAAAGCAGTCGGACGGGGACACCACGGCCGGGCTCATTTTCCAGTCCGACCCCCTGTTCGAACGGGGCAACATGGCCGGCGCCATCGGAACCTTTGCCCTGGCGGCCAGCGAGTACATGAAGAGGTTCGGGATCACAGAGGAGCAGGCCGCGCTCGTGGCGGTGAAGAACCGCGGCAACGCTTGCCTGAATCCTTACGCCCACCTTCGCAAGGAGATCACCGTGGAGGAGCTGATGGACTCCAGGGTGCTGGCTCACCCCATCAAGCTCCTGGACATGTGCCCCACCTCGGACGGTGCATGCGCCATCATCGTGGCCTCGGAGGAGACGGCGAAAAAGAAAAGCCCGAACCGGCCGGCCTGGTTCAAGGCCCTGGCCACCCGGCACGACCAGCCCTTCAACGCGGACCTGCCCCTTCTCATCGGCACGCGCACCCTGGTGGATGCAGGAAGGGAGGCCTATGCCCAGGCAGGCATCACGAACCCCCTCAAAGAGCTGGACGTGGCCGAGCTCTACGAGCCCTGCACCTTTGCCGAGCTGAGCTGGTACGAGGCCCTCGGCTTCTGTGAGATGGGCGGCGGCGGAAGGCTCGTGGAGAGCGGGGCCACCCGGAGGGGCGGCGAGCTGCCCGTGAACCCCTCGGGCGGGGCCATCTCCACCAACTGCATCGGGGCCACGGCCATGATCCGGGTTGCCGAGGCCGCCCTGCAGATCCAGGGAAAAGCAGGCGAGCGGCAGGTGGATGGAGTGAACCGCGCCATTGCCACCGGGTTCGGAGGCTCCTGGTGGAGCGAGGTAACGATTTTGGAAGGTGATTGAACCGTCAGGGAATCCCGAACAGCAACATACGGAAAGGTAAACAGATCAAGAACATTGGACAGACGTTCATGGTTCCGAAATAGGAGACCGGTCTAGTGGCTGAAAATCTTCTGGATGTAACGGTCAACACACGCTATCCCTACCAGTACT
>CAZSUQ010000696.1:0-3413 GCA_964609935.1 uncultured Thermodesulfobacteriota bacterium
CCTGGATGCGGATACGTGGCCACAGCATTGTGCGCACGTTGCATCAATCCTGATGGCAGAGAGGTTGTTGATGACGGAGTCGATTCAAACTGCAACGGAAACGACAACTGCTTCATTGCCACCGCCTCCTTTGGCACGGACATGTCGGGCAAGATTCAGGTGTTGAGGGAATTCAGGGATGACTATCTCATGACGAATGAACCGGGGATGGCCTTTGTGGAGGCTTATTACGAGTACAGCCCACCCATAGCGGAGTACATCGAAAAGAGAAGCTGGTTGAGGGTCCTGGTACGAACGCTGTTGCTTCCTGTGGTGGGTCTGGTCTCCCTCCTGGTCTAGATCGAAAACAGAGGAAATAAAAGCCGGACGCACACGCTCAAGGTTCCTCTTGCTCCAGGATCTTCACCATGCCCCTGCCTGCATCCATGTGAACACGCTGTCCGGTTTCCAGCTTCCGCAACAACCCACCGGAGATCCCAACAATGGTGGGAAGCCCGAGCTCCCTGGCCACAACAGCGGAATGGGAAAGCAGGCTTCCCCGCTCGATCAAGAGTCCGATACAGGAGGGATAAAGGGGGACCCAGCCGGGATCCGTGCGCTCGGTCACGAGGATGTCCCCGTCAAGCCCTGCTGCATCCTTCATGTCACGGACAACCCTCACCTTGCCCTCCACCACGCCGGGACAGCAGGGGGTCCCGGTGAGTACATTCGGGTCGCTTGAGGGTTGGGATTCCGACCGGAGAAGATCTGCGTCGGACAGGATCTGGTGATGGCGAAGCCAGGTCCCCACCGTGCCCGTGGTCAGGAACCGGTCCGGCGGGGGAGGGGACCTTCGGTATCGGTTGAACTCCTCTTTTCGTTGTTCGGTCACCGCCTTCAGGTCCAGCGTGACCGCCCGTCCCTCGATAAAGGAATCGATCTCGTCCACGGCGAGGTAGAAGACATCCTGCACCTCCTTCAGCAGACCGAGGTGAACGAGGTTCCTGCCCATTGCCCGGAACAGGTGGCGGATCACGCCGAAGATCTTGGTCCTGGAAAAACGCAGGTTTTCCCTGGTCCCAACGGATCGGCGAGCCTGTTTCAGCACCCAGAAATAGAGGAACTTCCTGAATCCGTGTAACCGGCTCCTCACATTTGCCTCTGCCTGGGATCGGATTTCCTTCTCCCGCTTTTCCATTTCCCGGATGGAGTAGCTTTTGTTGCGAACATAAGCGGAGATGGCCCGGACGGCAAAGGACGGATCGTCGTGAAGGTCCGACTCTTCCAGCTTCAATTCGTTGATGCAGCGGAAACCGTAACGATCCAGGAACTCGTGCAGCATGGCCAGGATCTCGGGAGCGCGGTTCCGGGTCGTCAGCTCTTCCCATATCTGTTCGGGCTCGGTTGAAATCATCCATTGCCGGGTTTCCGGATCCCCCTGATCGATCCGCTCGGCGATCCGCATGAGCATCTTGGTGGGCTCTGTACTCTCCAGGTCCCCCTCCCCGCACAGGAGATCGTTTTGCAATGAGGAGCCCTCATCCCCTTCGGCAAGCCATCCTTCGGTGAGTTTTTTCAAGGCTCCAAAGAAAATCATGCAGAGGTAATCATTGATGATGGGAGCCTGCCAGCGGGTGAGGATCTCCTGATCGAGATAGTGGTAATACGCGGCCTGCTGCTCGAGCGACATGCCGGAGAAGTCCTTCTTTCTTGCTTCCTGGTAGACGGCATCGAAGTGAGACCGGAATCCCTCCACGATGCTGTCCATCCTGATAAACCTGTACAGGGTCACAGCCGTTACGGAAAGCCTCTTCCACAAGGAGTACCTGGGAGGATGGTTCATGAAATCAAACAGGGACGCCATCTCCGGTTTCAGGGTTTGCTTCACGCCCATCATGGTTTCCATGAAACCCTTGTTCCGGGATGCACCGGGAAGCAGGAGCACGAGCCTGTACCAGTTGATCAGGTTGTAATAGATCCGGCCTCGCATGAGTCCCAGCAGGTTCCTGAATGCAGACTCATGGGAGACGATCATCTCCCTGGGCACACCCATGACCTCACAGAACTGTCGATAAACGTGCTCGTAGGCTCGAACGGCAAACGTAAAGGTCAGGGGGGATGTGACACCGCAATAGCTCTCGATGATGTTCGAGTTGTCCCAGAGGGTGGGCTCTTCCCCTTTGATGGAAGGGCTGTAGAACGTTTCCAGGGGAAGGCTCGTGATGGGACGGGTTTGAACACAAAAGAGCCTTCCCTGCTCATAGGCCCACTCGCAGTCCTGGGGCCTTTCCAACCGCGCCTCCAGGTTGAGGACCAGGTCGGCAACCTCGCGGACCTGCTCGTCCGTCAGCGAGCTCGTTTCCTGCTCGTCTTGGTTCACTTCGACCTTTGACAGACCGCCTTCCGGAGCCTGCCTGAGGGCGAAACGTTTTCTCACGACCGTGGGGTGGATCTCCCTTGTTTCCCGGTGGACCACAAAGTGATCCGCATCGAGTTCACCGCTCACCACGCCCTCCCCGAGCCCCCAGGCAGAGCTGATGAGCAGCCGGTCACGGTCCAGCGGCCGGGTGGGATCGCGGGAGAAGGCCACCCCGGCCGCCTCCGCATTCACCATTCGTTGAATCACAATGCCCACCCGGATGTTTTCCAGGGGGAGACCGTGCTCGGCTCGATAGGCCAGGGACCGCTCAGAGAAGCCCGAGGCCCAGCATCGCCGGATGGACTGCACGATCGCAGCCTCTCCTTTCTGGAAGAGAAAGGAAGAGAACTGGCCGGCAAAGGAGTAGTCCGGGGAGTCCTCCTCCAGCCCGCTGGATCGCACGGCCACGAACGTGTCCAGCAGGGACATGCTCTGCAACGGCCCGAGGATCTCGTCCTTCAAGGGATCGGGGAAGGAGCCGGAGAGAAAGAAGACTTCCATCCTTGCCGCCCGATGTTCCGGGTCTTCCCCCTTCTCCTCTTGCAGCATCTCCTCGTTGTGACGCATGAAGGCCTTGAACGCCTCCGTGGAGACGCAGACCCAGTCCGGAACCGGAAACCCTTCCCGGGACAGTCGTGCCATGTTGGCCGCTTTTCCGCCGCCGGCCATGCGAAGCGTTTCCAGGTCACTTGTCGCTGAGAGAATGAAACTCATTTTGGCCATCCTGTAACATGTTGAATGACAACGGCCCACAGGTGAACCAGGAGGGACAACGTGGCGACTCCCTCCACAACCTTGTATTTCTCCGGTTTGAAAAACAGGACCAGCAAGCTTGCTACGAGCAGCCCCTCCGCCGGCCACAGGAGGGTCTGCAGCCCCAGCCCGTAGGCACCCAGGGCCGCAATCACGCTTGCCGCCGCAATGATCACGGACGTGATGACAACACCATAAATGGAGAGATAGGTCTTCAGGGCCACGTGCGCATCCGGGTCCAGTTTTCTCGATACCTCGTAGA
>CAZSUQ010000697.1:0-3407 GCA_964609935.1 uncultured Thermodesulfobacteriota bacterium
TCCTCCCTGCTCATGGCTCGTATGCCCAGTTGGACAACAGAGGGAATAAACTCCAGCGCCCTTGCCATGACAGAGGCATGACTGTAGGCATCCCCCAGGTAGGAATCCCGCAGGTCACTGTGGGCATCCAGCTGTAACACACTCAACGACTCGCCGAACCTTTCACGACAGGCCCGCATGGGCCCCAGTGCACAGGTGTGCTCACCGCAGAGGGAGATGACGAACTTCCCCTTTTCCAGCAACGCGTGCACATTCTTTTCAATGAGCCCAACAGCTTCAGGACCACTTTCATCTCCGAACAACATGGGCTCCAGTGTTGCAATGCCGTTGCACAGGCGGTAGGTCTCTTCGGAGATCTCCTCATCGAACTCCTCGAGTTGGACCGAGGCCTCCAGGATAGCCTGCGGCCCGCGGACCGAGCCTTTGACGTAGCTCGAGGTTCGCTCGTACGGGGCTGGGAGGATAACGACCTCGGCCTGTTCCAGGGATCCGTGCTCTCCCTTCAGACCCAGAAAATTCTTTTCATGGCTGTTGCCGGCTTTCACGATTCGTATTTTTCCTCGTGCGAATGATTTGCCGTATTCCTGGTGCCGGTTCCTCGGATTTTCGAGTGCCTCTCATTCTTGTCCTGCAACCTTGAAATGTCAAAGAAGCCCTGCCTGTTCCCTTTCCCTTTGGAATCTGAGAAAATCAGGTTGCTCGTCGTTGGCGGCAAGACTTTTCAATGGATTTCGTCCCGATTCCGATCCATGACCCAAGGATGAATCATGCCCTTCAGTTCCCTCACAAGCCGGCTCGGGCCTCAACAGGACCGGGATAGGATTCCGCCCCTGCTGGTTGTGGACCTGGGCAGGAGACACTACTCCCCTGTGCTGGATCTTCAACACCGGCTTCGGGTCGCCCGCAAGCTCGACAGGATTGAAGACCTCCTTCTCCTTACGGAACATGATCCCGTCATCACCACAGGGAGACGTGCCGGAAGGGAAAACATTCTTGTTTCACACGATTTTCTCCAGGAGAAAAACGTGACTCTCCTCTCCACGGAGCGTGGCGGTGACATCACCTTCCACGGCCCCGGACAACTCGTGGGATACCCCATCCTGAAGATCCCGGGGCACGGGAGGCAGGTGAAGGATTATGTAACCAAGCTTGAGGACGTCCTCCTGCATACCCTGTCCCGCTTTGGCTTGAGGGGAAGGAGGATGCCGGGGAAACCGGGGATCTGGACAGGCGATGCCAAGATCGCGTTTATCGGGCTCGCACTGATGAACGGCGTGTGCTTCCACGGATTCGCGTTGAACGTGGATATGGATCTTACCCCCTTTTCCTGGATCCACCCATGCGGACTCAGAAACACAGAGATCACATGCATGAAGGATCTGATGGACACCCCTCCATCCATGAAGGAGGTCAAGCAAGTCCTGGTCTCCGCCTTCTCTTCAAGGATGGGCCTGCCCGCTCGTGGCATGGCAACACGTGAACTGGAAGATCGGCTGGAGCAGGAATCCGCCCTCTCACCTCCAACCATGGGTGCCCTGCAGGATGGTCCGAAAACCTGAGTGGCTGAAGAAAGAGATCCCGCCCGCGGGCAACATCAGGCGACTCAACCGCCTCCTGTCCGGACACCACCTTCACACGGTTTGCCGTGAGGCCAGGTGCCCGAACCGTCCCGAGTGTTTCCACAGAGGGACGGCCACCTTTCTCCTGCTGGGAGACACCTGCACACGGAACTGCCGTTTCTGTGCCGTGAAAACCGGCAATCCTCAGCCGCAAGACCCGGATGAGCCCGGGAGGGTCGCCCGCGCGGTCCAGGAGATGAACCTTTCCTACATTGTACTGACATCCGTCACCCGGGACGACCTTCCGGACGGTGGAGCAAGCCAGTTCAACCGAACGGTCCGACGCCTCCGTGAACGGATTCCGGGCCTGCATGCAGAGGTCCTGATCCCTGATTTTCAGGGCTCTGAGGATGCCCTGGAGATGGTGGTCCGCTCAGGGCCCTCCGTGCTGAATCACAATGTCGAGACCGTACCCAGCCTGTACGAACACGTCCGCCCGGAAGCCGACTACCAGCGGTCCCTGGATCTGCTGAAGCACGCGCACGAACGGTCTTCGGACCTGGTGATCAAGAGCGGGCTCATGCTGGGATTCGGGGAGAACCGCAAAGAGGTGGTCCGCGTGATGGAAGACCTCCTCAATGCCGGGTGCCGTGTCCTCACCCTCGGCCAATACCTCCAGCCCAGTTCAGGAAACATACCCGTGGCCCGTTATCTCGCCCCGGAAGTCTTCGATCATTTCCGCCGTGTGGGCCTCTCCATGGGGTTCGCAGAGGTGGTGTCCGGCCCCTTTGTGCGAAGTTCTTTCCAGGCTGCCGAAGCCTTTGAAAAGGCCTCTACAGCCTTCTGCTCGAACAGAGGGAAGCAGGGTGATGAATCAAGGGCCGGGGTTCAGGATTGATTTAAAAGGATGGATCAGTCTTCATCCAGGAATCGATCTCCCTCGGCCCGGATCAGGTCCACCGAACCGAAGATCAAAGCGATCAGGGCTGCCCGCGTCCACATCCCGTTCCTCTCCTGCCTCCAGTACATGGCCCTCGGGTCCATGTCCACCGCCACGTCGATCTCACCGCGTCTCGGAAGCGGATGCATGATCACGGCATCCTCTTTCATCTTCTCCAGGTGTGTCTTCCGCAGGCTGAATTCCTCGTATTCGGACTGGGATTTACCGCTCTTGTCATGCTCGTCCTGGATCCGCGTCATGTAGAGGGCGTCCGCCTCACCGAGTACGGCGTCCATGGTATCGAACTCTTCAAACAGGATGGAATGGCCGTCCAGAAACTCCTTGATGTCGTCCTCGATCTGGAACCCCGGAGGAGCGGCATACAGGATCTTCACATCATCGAAGTTCCTCAGCAGGTAGCTCAAGGAACGCACGGTCCGCCCACGTTTAAGATCCCCGACCATGGCAATGACCTTGCCATCGATCCCCCCCCTGTCTTCAAAGGATCTCTGCAGGGTGTAAACATCGAGCAAGGCCTGCGTGGGGTGCTGGTCTTTTCCGCATCCCGCGTTGATGAGGGGTACGGGGCGGTCCGAATAATGGTTCAGAAGCCATGCTGTCTTTTCGGCAAATCCTTCCTTTTGATGGCGCATGATAATCAGGTCAACGTAACTGCTGAAGGTGCGTATGGAATCCTCTGCGCTCTCACCCTTGATCTCAGAGGACGTGTCCATGGACCGAATCTCGCTCGTGTGAAAACCGAGGATGTGACAGGCATTCAAGAAGGAAAGAAAGGTCCGGGTGGAAGGCTGCACGAAGTAGAGCATGGCCCTCTGGTGACCGTGCAGTTCATGCAGCCAGGTCATCCCCTCCCTGGTTTTTGCTATCCGTCGAATCTGGTTGGTGGT
>CAZSUQ010000698.1:0-3398 GCA_964609935.1 uncultured Thermodesulfobacteriota bacterium
GGCCCAATGCCGACGATAAGGCCCTTGACAGGATAACCTTCATCGATCAGAGAGGCGATCGTTCCGATGAAGATATCGAATCGTTTCTGAATGATGAGGTTGCCGATTCCCAGCACCAGGAAATCGCTTTCAGCGATTCCCAGCTCCTGCCTCAACCCAAGCCTGCCCTCTTCATCGAGCAGGTCCGGCCTGAATTTCGTTACGTCGACCCCGTTGATGATGCTGACGGCCTGATCCTTCCTCAAGCCGAACATGCTTTCATAATTCGTTTTGTATTCGTGGTTCACAAAGATGATCTTGTCTGCGGCCTTCAGCAAGACCTTCGTCTTCCTGTGGTCCCGCATGGCCCATCTGTGATTGAAAAGAGAGCGCAGCTTGCCCTTTGCTTTCACTTTCGAAACGTACCTTTCCGCCTTTTCCGAGGCAAACTTCAGGTGCTGCGTCAGGCAAACCCTCCAACCGAAAACGGGTTTCAAGACAGCCAGGAGAAACACCAGGAAAGGTGTCAAGGAAATATGACCGTTTATATGGATGATGTTCGGCCGGAAAGAAAACAGGACGGCGGCATAGTCGAGCGCAAAGGATCTTCTGTCATTGTAGAGAAACTGGCAGGTTCCTCCTCTCTGCTCCACATGATCCCGAAACTTCAGTGCTTCGTCCCCAAAAAACGGGCACACGCAAAGAACGTTACAGCGACCTTTCATCGCTTCAAGGATCCGGTAAAGATACTGCTGGCCTCCCCCGTAGGCGGTTGCCGGTGTGCAGAGCATCAAGACCCGGTCCTTCTCATTCCTCTTTCTCTGCGAAGAGCCCGCGCTCCAACACTTTCTGATTTGTCCTGTAACAGAAGTCACCTTGGATTTCATAAATCCACTTTTCTGCGAGCGGCTAGGATCTTTCACCAATCTTGCGGGCCGGGTTTCCCGCAAGAATAATACCCTCGGGGTACTTCTTGGCACCCACAACCGAACAGGCGGATACAATCGAATGACTTCCAATCTCCGTGCCCGGCATGATAAAGGCGTTTGCTCCAATCCACACATCGTCGCCAATGGTCACCTTCTGGTAATTGTAGCCCTGTCTCTTGATCGGGATGTCCGTTCTCTCGAAATTGTGGGTTTGGGTCCAGATCTTCGCGTGCGGCCCCATCATGACGTTGTCCCCCAGAACCACCCCTCCTCCTGCTTGAAAAAAGTTGCGAACCCCTATGGAGACGTATTTCCCGCATTCCACGTTCTGAGGGTTGATGATGTATGCACCCGGGAGGATGTTCAAACCCTCCCCGTCATTCCCGAATTTATTTTTGTAGTAGCCCCTTCTTACGGCCATGCCGAAATTCCCGGGGAGGTCCCTGATCAGGTATTCGAAAATCTGGTTGAGCGACGCTCTTTGGGTCAAGTCCCAATACAGACTTTTCACGATTGCGCTCATAAAGCCCTCATCTTACCCCTCTAGAAGTTTCTCCAGAATTTGCGAACATCCATATCGATGAGTTCCGACAGCCCACGATTCTCTCTCTTGTAATACTCCACCAGTGTCGTTCTCAACCCTTCTTCAATCTCCGGGTACACCACGTTCCTTTTGTTGTAGGCGGAAAGGAAGTCAATCAACCGGACGAGACTGCGGCGTAGAAAGCTCAAATCCGAGTTCTCGAACGTGTTGTACTGATCTTCGGCCGCAAATCTGCCACCCAACGCCTTCTTCAATGTGTTCAGTACGAGCTGGGTTTTGTGGAACATGGGAATCCTTGCCCTGTTTCCCCTTTCGGAAAGGTCCTCCACGTGGATCTCTTGTTCAAGACTCAGGAATTGAAGAATGCCGTTGATGACGCTCTGCCGGTTGGAAACGTATCGTTCAAAGAGTTCGAAATAGAGCTGCTCTCTGGGAAAGAGCTTCATATAGGTTTTTATCTGTTCCGCATAACGCCCCTTCAATAGTATCCCTTGGCCGTCAAATCGCAACTGGTTGCGAAACGTCCTGGAAACAACCCCCGTGTTCACGTAGTGCCAGTAGGCTGAGGAGGCCCTGTCCACCGGGTCCCTGAGAACAAAGATGATCTTCGCATCGGGCCTCAATGAAGCGATCCTTTCGGCAGCTCTTTTCGAGGGCATGTAGGTTGTGGAGCCGTCTCCGCACAGGGTGTCCGGAGACTCCCTGGGAAAGAGCTTTTCATAACGTTTCAAGAGGGCATCCCTGTTTTCCCGCCAGTCAAAGGATTTCCACTCCTGAGAGCGCTCCACAAGAAAGCAGGAGTGAAAATCCACATCGTCGCGGCAAAGAAACATCGTCTCTTTGGGCGTGGAAATCGAAATCTTCGGGTGCTGACCCAGGATGCTGCAGATGGATGTGGTGCCCGATTTTTGTGCACCCACAACGTAGAAATCCGGCAGGCTGTAGTCCGTCATCTGTACTCTGAACCCCCTTTTTATCAATATTCCTTTTCTTTAACCGAAGTCCCCTGTCGCCCCTTTCCGGCCGACAGGCAGATCGACGATAACCCATTTAAAATTAAGTGAAAACTCGAGAGGGAAGTTTACGATTAGTCATCGGTTAAAAAAGGCATTCTCTTTATAGAGAGAGGGAACCCTGACAAAAGGAGGTCACTCGACAAAGAGGAGATAGGCTTCACCTCTCCTGATCGGGTAGTTCGGGCCCGCAGGCTGCCCCTGCGAATCGGTTGCGGTCTCAAATCTTCCTGTGACCGGGTTCAGCCGCTGGATGGTTCGAAGCCCTTCCGCCCTGTGGGCCTCCAGGAATTCATGGGCGTCCTGGGTGCCCTCTGCGCAGGGATCGGCAAGAAAGGCCAGGCCGGTGTCGCCTGCCACGATGTTCATGCCCGTACATGCGGGCTCTGTTCCGGTGTAGGGGATGAAGACCTCTTCCGAGGCCCGGACAGCATAGCCGCGGAGGACCTCCAGGCTGCCTGCGGCCCCGGCCGCCTTGAACGAGCCGTCCTGATCCAGAATGAGAACCTGTTCAATCCCCTGCCGGTTTATCAATTCAGCCGCGGCGGTTCCTTCAAGGGTCCAGCCGATCCAGTTCAATCCCTTGCGGATCCTCGCGATCCGTGAAAGGCGGTCCCTTGGATCGCTTTCACCCGGGTCCACCCGGCCATTACGGTTCCAGTCCTCCTCGCCGTCGAGGAAACCGTCCTGATCCGTGTCGTCCATGCACGGGTGGGTTTCATCCGGATCAACAATGCCGTCGAGGTCTGCATCCTCCACACCGTCCTGAATGCCGTCGCCGTCCGTGTCGGCATTGTTCGGGTTCGTACAGGTCTGGAGTTCCAGGCACGTGAGGAGAGAATCGTTGTCCGGGTCGGTCTCGTTGGCTCCAGGGCTCCCGTTACAGTCATTGTCCTTGCCGTCACAGATCTCATCCGCGCCCGGGTGGGTTTC
>CAZSUQ010000699.1:0-3394 GCA_964609935.1 uncultured Thermodesulfobacteriota bacterium
AAGCACTTGGCCACGTTGGCCACGTTTTCCATGATGCACTGCACGTCCACCACCATGGCATCCACCGCGCCGGTGATGATGGCAAGCTCCTGCTGCAGGTAATTTCCTGCAATGGGCATCCCATGGCGCATCAGGACCTCGTTGGCCGTGCAGCACATGCCGGCCAGGTTGATGCCCTTGGCGCCCTTGGTCTTGGCATACTCTTCCATCTCGGGCAGGCGGGCAGCCACCACGAGCATCTCGGAGAGGAGCGGCTCGTGGCCGTGAACGATGATGTTGACCTCGTCGTTCTCGAGCACGCCCAGGTTGATCTCGCCGTGGATCGGCACCGGTGAGCCGAACAGGATGTCCTGGAGCTCGGTGGAGATCATGGAGCCTGCCCAGCCGTCGGCCAGGGCCGTGCGGGAGCACTGTTTGATGATGTTCTCATAGTCCTGGTCCACGCCCATGTGGGTGCGGTGCATGAGCTCCACGACCTCCCTGTCGATGCCCCTGGGGATGATGTCGAGCTTCTTCCAGAGCTCGTACCGTGCCTTGGGCGCCCTCTTGGCCAGGGTGATCTCGCCTTCCTGCTTTCCCCACTCGGCCAGGGCCTTCTCGCCCAGCTCCACCGCGATCTCATTGGTGTCGCGAGGTTTCTCCTCGTCTCCGTCTTTTACGGTCACCTCGATGTCGAAATCCTTGGCGACCTCGATGAGCTTTTTGGTGTCCTTGATCTGGAAGTCCTTGGCCTCTCCCCTGGCAGCAGCCAGAAAGGTCTCTGCCACGGCGCGGCCGTGATCTGAATGGGAGGAGGAGCCTGCCGCCACCATGCGGGCAAAGTTCCGGGCCGCGATGGTGTTGGGCGTTGCCCCGCAGAGCCCCACGCGGGTGTCTTCCCCTTCGATCCCCTTCTTGGGGAGCGGCAGTCTGCAGGGGCCCTGGGCGCACATCTTGCAACAGGTGCCCTGCTCGCCGATGTTGCAGGCCTTCATCTTGTCGGCCCGGTCGAAGATGGTGGAGATACCGTCCTTCTCGGCCCTGTCCAGCATCTTGAGGGATGCCGGGTCAACGCTCTTGGGTTGTTTTTCCTCTGCCATGTTCTTGTTTCCTCCTTGTTTTGGGATCCGCATTCAGGATGATGATCTTAAACTTGCCATTCGACTGGCTTATTTGAGTGAGAAAAGAAGGACCCCGTTAAGGACTTCCCTTCTCATTGTTGCCGGTATTTTCAGCCCCCTGCGAGACGGTTTCCTGGCAGGTCCTGCATAGCCCCACCCAGAGGATCTGTCGTTGCGCGACCCAATACTTCCCGGATGCACTCACATCGGAATCCATCTTCTTCAGCACCGGGTCCTCCAGGAGCTGGTCCTCGATCTTCTTGCACTTGGAACACATGAAATGGCCGTGTATTTCCGTGATCGGGTCATAACGTGCGGCATCCACCACAGGCCGGATCACGTTGATGAACTCTTTTTCCGTCAGTGCCTGAAGTGTCTGATAAACCGTGTTGAACGAAAGCGTGGGATGAACCTTCTTGACGGCCTTGTAGATGACCTCGGCTGTGGGGTGATCCTCGCGACCCAGCACCTCCTTCAGGATCAGAAGCCTCTGCGGTGTTGCCTTGAGCCCCATGGATCGAAGCCGGTCTGCCATGTCCAGGTCGTTGAAACCGGCTTCCTTTTCCTCTGAGGACATGGCCCCTGGTCCTTGTCCGGCAATGATGAAAGAGATGGCATTTGTTGCAGAAGTCATCAGGGAAGTTATCCTAAATGATTACTGAAAATAAGTCAATACTAATTAGTAATGTTTACTAAGTAGCCCGATTCTGCAAGAGATTCCTCAATGAATTTCTTACTATTGAAGGGTCTAAATATTCGTGTTACGATGAAAAACTTTCATTTTTATCCTTTTGTTATGCAAAGTCTGGGGAAGAAATGGCCGCCAAATCCCGCCTGGGGACGATACGAAACATCGGGATCGTTGCTCACATCGATGCGGGCAAGACGACCCTCACCGAAAGGATCCTTTATTATGCAGGAAGGATTCACAGGATGGGGGAGGTTCACGACGGCCAGGCTCAAATGGACTGGATGCCGGAAGAGCAGGAGAAAGGGATCACCATCACGTCTGCGGTCACCAATTTCGAGTGGAACCGGCACGAAATCCATCTGATCGACACGCCCGGGCACGTGGATTTCACCATCGAGGTGGAGCGGTCCCTGAGGGTGCTTGACGGTGTCGTGTTCGTGTTCTCTGCCGTGGAGGGTGTGGAACCCCAGTCCGAAACAATCTGGCACCAGGCGGACAAGTACCGTGTTCCCCGCTTGGCCTTTATCAACAAGATGGATCGGGTGGGTTCGGATTTTGACGGCACGGTGAAGATGATGGTGAAGAAGCTGGGAGCAAACCCGGTGTGCTGCCAGATCCCGTTGGGCGCGGAGGACACACACAAGGGGATCATCGACCTCATCGAGATGCGGGGCATCGTATGGAGCGATGAAGACTTCGGTGTCACCTATGAGGAGGTGGCGATCCCGGAGGAGCTGGAGGAGGAGGCCCAGAGGAGGAGGGAGGAGCTCATCGAGCGGGTGGCCGAGACCGATGATGTCCTGATGGAGAAGTATCTCCAGGAAGAACCGATCTCGGCAGAAGAGATCCGCGGCGGGATCCGAAAAGCCACCATCGCATTGACAATCACGCCTGTGTTCTGCGGAGCCGCATACAGGAACCGGGGTGTGCAGACCCTTCTGGACAGTGTTGTCCACTACCTCCCTTCTCCATTGGACATTCCCGCCTACTCGGGATTCCTTCCGGACACCAAGGAGGTCGTCGAGCGGGAAGCCGGTGAGAAGGGACCCATGGCCGCTCTCGTGTTCAAGATCATCATGGAGGAAGGCCGAAAGCTCAGCTACCTGAGGGTCTATTCCGGAACGCTCAAGGCGGAGAGCGTTGTGTACAATGCGAGCCTGGATGAAAAGGACCGGGTGGCCCGCATCTTTCGGATGCATGCAAACCAGAAGAAGAGGACGCAGGAAGCCCACACCGGCGACATCGTTGCCGCCACGGGACTGAAGAGCGTGCGGACCGGAGATACCCTGTGTGACCAGGGCCAGCCCATCGTGCTGGAGCCCATCGACTCCTACGAACCGGTTATCTCCATCGCCATCGAGCCGAAGAGCATTGCGGACGAGGAAAAACTTCTCGCCAGTCTGGAGAAGCTGGCAGCCGAGGATCCCACCTTCCGGTTTCGCGTGGACGAGGAGTCCGGACAGACACTGATCTCGGGAATGGGAGAACTACACCTGAGCGTACTGGTGCAGCGTCTGACCCGGGAGTTCTCTGTCAAGGCCAATGTGGGGAAACCCCAGGTGGTGTATCGCGAAACCGTAACCGGGCCGGCAGAGGAGAGCGG
>CAZSUQ010000700.1:0-3393 GCA_964609935.1 uncultured Thermodesulfobacteriota bacterium
TCCTGCCTCTGGCGAAGGAGGCCCTCCTCCACGTTGCACAATCGTAGGCCCGTATCCCTGCACAGCTTGTCCGTGTTCAGGGCACAGTCCCTGCCGCGTGGTGCGCCTGCCTGTACGTCGGACATCCGAACCGCCTTGAAACGGTTCCCGGGCAGTTGAAAAGCGCGCGCGAACCTCCTTCCGAACTCATATCGGCTGATTCGTTCGGATCCACCCATGTGGTAGATGCCGTTTTCCTTTCCTTTGATCAGCATGGAGACGGCCTCTGCCGTGTCGCCGGCATAAGCAGGGGTCCGGAACTGGTCCGTGAACAGGGTCAGGTCCTTCCCTTCCCGAAGGGCCTCGCGCATCTTCCATGTCCAGTCGCCCAGGGCCCCGCGGGTGGGCCCGTAACTCAGGGCCAGCCGGAGGACGATCCAGCTGGAACAGATCCGCTGCACCTCCTCTTCCCCGGAAAGCTTGGTCCTTCCGTACACGTTGATGGGGTTCGGGGGATCCTCCTCCTTGTAAGGGCTCCTGTCCCCGTCATAAACGAGATCTGTTGAAAAGTAGAGCATCCTGGCCCCGCGATCCTCGGCCCATCGGGCGGTCTCCCGTGTTCCCTCCACGTTCACGGCATGGGCCTGCTCCGGGTCACTTTCGCAGCTGTCCGGGCTGACGATTGCCGCTGTGTGAACAACCGCATCCACATGGAGATCCCCCAGGACACGCGGCAAATCGTCGCGTACGGAGAGGTCCACCCGGAAGGCGCCGTCAGACCGCGTCTGGGGTACGTGCGAGCCGTACACCAGGAAGACACGCGCGCCGAGGGAAGTGAATCGGTGTGCCAGGTTCTCCCCGACAAACCCACTGGCACCTGTTATGAGAATCCTCTGCATGTCATCATCCTTTTTGGATCCCGTGCGTCGTCTTTTCACGGTTCCCGTCCTGCTTCCCGCCGCCATTGGCCGTGCCTGCTGTCCTGCCCGCAGGCTGTCATGGATGCAGGTTCTTCATGTCGCGTTCCTTCCCATGATCAGCCCTGCTCGTAAAGCCAGCAACAGGTGATGTGCGTATCGGACATTCGAAACGCCCCGGGGTACAGGGTGGAACACTTCGGCATGGCATGGGAGCAGCGCGGATGGAAATGACAGCCGGTCGGTGGACGGGCCGGCGAGGGCACATCCCCCTCCAGGCGGATCTTCTTGACGCCGGTGGCGGGATCCACCAGTGGGACAGAGGAAAGGAGTGCCAGCGAGTAGGGATGGTTCGGGTTTTGGAAAAGCTCCTCTGACCTGCCCCTCTCCACGATTCGTCCCAGGTACATCACGGCAACCTCGTCCGCCATGTACTCCACCACGGAAAGGTCGTGTGTGATGAACAGGAACGTGAGGCCCATCTCCCTTTGCAATCGCTTGAGCAGGTTGATGATCTGCGCCTGAACAGAAACATCCAGTGCACTGGTCGCCTCGTCGCAGACAATGAACTCCGGATCCACGGCTAGGCAGCGTGCGATGGCGATGCGCTGGCGCTGTCCACCTGAGAATTCGTGGGGATACCGGTGCACCATCCGTGGGTCCAGGCCCACCCTTTCCATCAACTCGCCCGCCCTGTCTGTCCGCTCTCTACGGTTTCGGCCGATCCGGTGGGTAGACATGCCTTCCTTGAGGATGTCGCCCACCATCATGCGGGGATCCAAAGAGCTGAAGGGGTCCTGGAACACGATCTGGAGCCTGCGCCGAAAGGGCTTCATGCCGGAGCGGGGAAGCTTCTCAAGATCCGTGCCGTTCACCTTCACGGTTCCCCCTGTGGGGCGGATGAGCCGGAGGATCCCCTTTCCCAGGGTTGTCTTGCCGCATCCGGACTCGCCCACCAGGCCCACGGTCGTGCCCTGCTGGATGTGCAAATCCACCTCGTCCACGGCACGCACGTGTCCCACGGTCTTTTTGAGGACACCACGCTTGATGGGGAACCAGATCTTCAGGCCTTGAACCGATAACAGCGGCCCGGATTCAGCCCGTGGCGCCGGCCTGGTTTGAGGCAGGGGCTTGAGCGTCGATTCGGCAGGAGGCGTCTCCTGTTTCGCGATCTTTCCGTCGTACAGAACGCATGCGACCCGGTGACCGCCTTGAATTTGGATCAGAGTCGGGTCGGTTTCCCTGCACACGGGCAGGACCCTGTGGCAGCGTTCGGCAAACCTGCAGCCTGCTGGAAACCGGGTGGCCGGCGGGACCCTGCCTTCTATGGTCTGCAGGGCCTGAGACCTCTTTCGTGACGAAGGGAGGGACTCCAGCAGCCTCACCGTGTAGGGGTGGGCCGGGCTTCTCAATACCTGCTCAAGGCTCCCTTCCTCCACGATCCTGCCCGCATACATGACACCCACGCGGTCCGCATTCTCGGCCACCACACCCAGGTCGTGTGTGATCAGCAGCACAGCGGTGCTGAATTGTTCTCTGAGCTCCCGGATCAGTGTGAGGATCTGCTCCTGGATGGTTACGTCCAGTGCGGTGGTGGGTTCGTCCGCAATGAGCAGACCCGGCCTGCAGGCCAGGGCAATGGCGATCATCACGCGCTGCTTCATGCCGCCGGACAGTTGATGGGGATACTCACGGAAACGCTGGCGGGGCTCCGGAATCCGGACCAGGTCCAGCATCTCCACGGAGCGTTCCCTGGCCTCCCTCCGGCTCAGGCCCTGGTGCCGCCGGATCACCTCCATGACCTGGTCTCCCACGGTGAGCACGGGATTCAGGCTCGTCATGGGCTCCTGAAAGATCATGGAGATCTCGTTGCCCCGCAGCTTCCTCTTCTCCATTTCCGGGATGTGAACGATATCCTGCCCCCTGTAAAGAATCGTCCCTGCTGCCAGGGAGCCGGAAGGCTTCTCGATGAGCTGGATGATGGAGAGCGCGGTAACGCTCTTGCCGCAGCCGGACTCCCCCACGAGTGCATAGGACTCCCCTGCGCGGATGTGAAAGGAGACCCCGTCCACAGCATGTGCGATCCCCTCTGAGGTGCGGAAGACCGTCTTCAGGTCCTGAACCCGAAGAATGGGAAGATCATCCACCCGGGGGTCTGCTTCGAATCCTGTTCCTGGTTCTTTTGACATCGGTTCACTCGGTCTTCAGTTTTGGATCGAGTGCATCACGCACGGCATCTCCGAAGATGTTGGCCGGAAGGACAAGCCCGAACATGAAGATGAAGGCTGCCAGAAGGTTCCACCACACCGCCGGGTCCCTGGAGATGTCCAGCCGGGCCGCGTTGATCATGTTTCCCCAGCTCTCCATGGAGGGATCCACCCCGATGCCCACGTAAGCGAGCACGGCCTCTGCCAGGACCAGCCCGCTGAAACGGAGGACCACCGAGATGAGCACGATGTGCATGACGTTCGGGAGGATGTGGTGAAACATGATCTTG
>CAZSUQ010000701.1:0-3385 GCA_964609935.1 uncultured Thermodesulfobacteriota bacterium
GGGTTCAAGAGGTTTTCCAGAAGTTGGGGGATCCGGCCGTTCCGCTGTTGCTGGAGGCGGGGCTCAAGCTGGAGTCCGTGGCCAGCCTGAACTGGCTTCGAAAAAGGCCCGACGGCCTTCGGCTCACTATGGAGGAATGGGTCAAGGTCTATTCCCTTGCCGGAGAGCATGGGAGGGCGATTCGGCTAGCAAAGGCAAAGGGCCTCCTGGGTCGTGCGCTCAAGGAGGGCGTATCCCAGGGAGAGGAAGAGGATCTGAGGTTTCTGCGTACCGTGTATCCGCTCCCCTACTGGGAACTGATCAAGAAGCAGGCGGATGCACACCGGCTGGATCCCTTTCTTGTTGCCGGTTTGATCCACCAGGAGAGCCTGTTCGCACCGGATGCCCTTTCCTCTGCGGGTGCAATGGGCCTGATGCAGATCATGCCCTCCACGGGGAAGAACGTGGCAAAGCGGATCGGCATGAAGGGCTTCCGCTCTTCATGGCTGAAGGATCCGGAGGTGAACATCCGGATCGGCACGGCCTATCTGGCCTCGCTCATGGACCGTTACGGCAAGGACTGGCACAAGATTCTTGCAAACTACAATGCAGGTCCCCGTCCGGTGGCCGTTTGGACGGCGCGTACGCCCAGTAAGGACATGGACGAGTTCGTGGAAACCATCAACTACCGTGAAACAAGGCTCTATGTGAAAAAGGTCCTCTTCAACGGCGCCCTGTACAAGAAGCTCTACAACGACACGGATTCCTAACGCGAAACGATCACGATTCCACACGACGACCCCGTAAAAGCACACCGGCTTGATCCCGTTCCGTCGTTTCCTTTATAACCCTACATGTCAAAGCGTGCGTTCCTGCCACGAGTCAGGAGCCTCTCGATGAAAGGCAATCACAAAAGGGGATTTTCAGATGCAAGCTTTTGTCCACTTCATCCTCCGGTTTCGATGGCCCATGCTTTTCATCCTCCTGGCGCTCAGCGGGTACCTGGGCTATCTCAGCATGGGGTTGCCCACCAACAACAATTATGAGACCTGGCTCCCTGAAAAGGATCGCGTAACGATCCTGTACAAGGAGACGGACCGCGAGTTTTCTTCCAATGCCCTTCTCCTGGTGGTGATCGAGTTTCCTGAAAAGGGGGTCTTCCATCCGGAATCTCTCTCGGAGATCCAGCGACTGACCGAGGTCTTCGAGTCTGTCCCGGAACTGTTCTATGTGATGAGCCTGACCAATATCGTGGATATCCGGGCCATCGAAGACGGGGTGTCCGTTGACGATCTGATCCGAGAGATCCCGCAGGACCCGGAAGATCTGTCCCGGCTGAAGGCGTACGTTCTTTCAAAGGAGATGTACGTTAATTCCATCCTGTCCGCCGATGCGAACAGGACGGTTCTCCTCATGAACATCGACGGGGAATATGACGAGGTGGAGGTGGCGGCCAAGGTCTACGATCTGCTCGTGGAGCACGCAGAGGGGCTCACCTACTACTTCGCTGGAGATCCCGCGCTTGCTCACTATTCGAACTTGTACATGCAGCGGGACATGAAGGTGCTGCTCCCCTTCATGTTCCTGGTTATGATCGTGATCCTGGGCTTTGGTTTGCGGAGGTTCTGGGGTGTGGTGCTCCCCTTGTCCGTTGTGATTCTCTCCATCCTCTGGACCCTGGGCTTCCAGTGGGTCTTCGACATGCCTCTGAACCTGCTGACAACAGCGGTCCTGGTCATGTTGATCGCCATGGGCAGCGACTATTCGGTTCACACGATCAACCATTACCTGCGGATCGGAGACATCCAGAGGGCAGGGACCGAGATTTCCGTTCCCATCATCATGAGCGCGGTGACCACG
This sequence comes from uncultured Thermodesulfobacteriota bacterium, assembly GCA_964609935.1. Classification (GTDB taxonomy): domain Bacteria; phylum Desulfobacterota; class DSWW01; order DSWW01; family DSWW01; genus CAYTRL01. The sequence continues at coordinate 1,840 of CAZSUQ010000701.1, forward strand.
ATTGCGGGTTTGCTCACATTCGGCACAACCCAGATCGCGGTCCTCCAGGAGTTCGGATTCGAACTGGCGATTGGGCTGGGTTCTGCCTGCTTCCTGTCCATAACCTTTCTGATCCTCATGCTGAGGATCCTCCGGCCAAAGCCTGAACAAACGGTGGAAACGGAAGGGGCGACGATGCCGGCCGTGGAGAGAAAAACGGGTGAAGATGCAAAGGACGTGCATCTTTTCGAACGGTTTCTCGACTGGCTGACCATCCGGCTTCTTCGTCACACGCGTCTCTTCCTTACAGGAATCGTGATCCTGGTGGTGTTCATGGGACTGGGAATCTTCCGGATCAACACCAACGTGGACTTTGTCACCTTCTTCCCCGAAGGAAGCAAGGTTCGCAAAGGGCATGATATTCTGAAGGAGCATTTCAGCGGGATCTACCCGGTGTCCCTCTACTTCCGGGGGGACATTGAAGAGCCTTCCCTGCTCGTGATGCAGATCCGCATGGAAAACTATCTGCGGAAGAACCCGCAGCTCTCCTCCTTTACCTCCCTGGGCTCAATGATCGCGGAGACGAACCGTTACCTGACCGGGATCTACGCCATCCCGGAGTCCCGAGCGGGTGTGGCAAGCCTCTGGCTCCTCATGGAGGGCGAACCCTACCTGAAGCCCATGGTCAATGATGAAAGGGACAAAGCCCTGGTGACGGCCATCATCCGTGACTCATCCACGGACATGATGAAGGCCACGTCACACTTTGTGAATGATGTGATCCCTTTCATGGGGAAGGACGAAATCCTCACGGTGGATCCCACCCGCCTCTCCCAGGAGGGCCGGGCCCGCCTGGCAGCGCTTCAAATGGAGGAGGCCGCCCGGCAGCTGGCCTGCCTGTGGTCCGGCTATTCCAAAGGGGAAGAGGGGGCTTCGCCCCCGGTCTTTCTGGACAGGATCGCGGGGGCCTGGGGAAGGGTCCGGAAAACAGGATGGAACGAGCGGACCGAGGAAGAACTCCGCAAGTACCTCCAGAAAGAGGCCATCGTGGTTCTCGACGAACCGACCCGGGAGAAGTTGCTGGCGCTGTTCAGGGATCATTTCCCCAAGGACCCGCCCGCGTCGTGGCTGCCCGGGATCAGAGAGCTGCTCATCCGGCAGGCGGGCCTGGATGCCAGGGATGTAGAGATCCTTGAAGAGGGCGCCCTGTGGCGCTGCAAGGAGGAGCTCCGGAAAGAAAAGGTTCGGGGTTTTGCACGGGCCCTCTTTTCAGACCTGCCCAAGGACCTTGCGGATGATCCTGATTTTCAACGGCGTGCCAGGGGTGTTCTCTGGGAGCTTGTCAGCAAGAAACCGGTGTTTCCAGCTTCCGCGTGTGCCTCGATTCCAGGCATCCAGGCAGCGGTTGTGAACCGGGTCCCTGTTGAGCTGGACCAGACGGGGGCACCGGACTTTTTCAGAAAATTTGACGAGCTTCTGTACAAAAGCCAGGTTCAGAGTCTCCTTCTTGCCTCCGCAGTGGTTTTTCTGCTGGTTTCCATCACACAGCGGTCCCTGCGGCGGGGCT
>CAZSUQ010000702.1:0-3380 GCA_964609935.1 uncultured Thermodesulfobacteriota bacterium
GCTGTGGGCAGCCCTTGTGCTCTGCCAGGCCGGGGGAAGGAGCCTGGCCGTCCAGGAAGAGGGAGCCGTGGGTACGGCTACGGGCGACTCCTACGAGGCACCGGTTTACGAGATCGACGCACACGTGGTTCGCGGCTCCAGGATAAGGGAGGCAAAGGGGGATCCGTCGAGCTTTGTTACCGTGATCGAACCCGGGCAGTTTGCCTCGCAGTTCCGAACAACGGATGACCTCCTCTCCAGAACGCCCGGTGTGAACATCAAGCGGTTTGGAGGATTGGGGCAGTACAGCACGGTCTCCATACGCGGTTCCTCGTCCGAGCAGGTCCTGGTTCTGGTGGACGGGGTCAGGCTCAACACAGGAGAGGGCGGGAGCGTGGACTTCTCCACCATCCCGCTCGATTCCATCGAGAGGATCGAGGTGGTGCGGGGAGGCGGCACCACGCGCTACGGGTCGGATGCCATGGGCGGGGTCGTGAACATCATCACCAGGGATCCCCGCGGGCGTCCCGAGTTATCCGGGGCCGTCACCTACGGATCCCTGAACACCCTGAAGGGGTGGGTGACCGGGACGGGCGGGAAGGGGAGACTCAAGGGGCTTGTCAGCGCAACCCACTTTCAGAGCGATGGAGACTTCGATTACGAGAAGCCGGAGGTGTGGTTTGACGGCAGGAAGATCGCATCCGGTGAGAAGGCAAAGCGTACCAACAACGACTTCTTTTCCGACAACGTGCTGACCAAGGTCGACGTCTCCTTGAGCAGGCGCCTGGTGCTCTCGCTCAACAACGATCTCTTCTATACCGAACGAGGCCAGGCAGGCACCATCTACGATGTTCGTGAACATGCCCGGCAGAAGCTGTTCAGGAACCTGACCCATGTCAAGCTCGAGAAAAAGGGGTTCTTTTTCGAGGACCTCCATGTCTCCGTCACCCTGTTCAACCAGTACGACAGGAACCACTTCAGGGATCCTCTTCCCGCATTGGGCGGTGGGGGCCGGAATCCCATCGACACCATCAGCTGGAGCTATGCCTACGGGGTCAAAACGGATGCGGAACTCTACCTGATCGGCTCGGGCAGCCAGCAGCACCTGACCTTTATGGGGGAGTTCAGACGGGACGATCTCCGGGACCGGGTGCTTCCCTGGCAGGAGGGATATGATGACCCCTACCGGATGAGCTATGAGTGGAGCGTGCAGGATGAGATCGTGCTCCTGGGAGAGCATCTGAGCCTGATCCCGGCGGTCCGTTATGAAGAGAGCACGGATTTCGGGCACCACTGGACCGCCAAGCTCGGTTTGATCGCCAAGCTCTGGCCCTGGCTGCACATCCAGTACAACGTGGAGAACTTCTTTCGAAAACCGAGGTTCAGTGAACTCTACTTTCCGGACCAGGGCTACATCCGCGGCAACCCGGACCTCATGGCAGAGAAAGGAAAGAGCATTGACGGGGGATTTGGCCTGGACTTCCCGCGATTCTTTTTCCAGGCGGCCTACTTCCGGAACTGGGTGGAAGAGTCCATCCTCTGGCTCCCTGTCAGCATCTACACCCGGGAGCCGGTGAACATCGGTCCTGTGGATCAGTGGGGCGTGGAGGTGGAGGCCGAGTGCAGGCCCGTGGATCTTCTCTTCCTCTCCGCCAACTACACCTTTCTCCATGCCATCGCCGAGGAGACGGGAGAGCAGCAGAACGGGAGACCGAGACATACGGTGAACGTGAGAGCATCCCTGCAGGGGGACCTGGGGGAGGTCTACACGGAAGTGCAGCACCTGAGCCGGGTGCCGGTATGGTTCACCAGCGGTTCCAAGATCTCCCTGCATGCGCGCACCCTGGTGGATGCGGGCGTGATCCTGAACCTGCAGTCCCTGCCGTTGCTGAAAAAGGTGGGAGCGCTCAGGAAGTGGACCCTGGGCCTGGAGGTGAGGAACGTGGGCGATGTGCCCGTGTACGATAATCAATACTTCCCTCTGCCGGGAAGGATGTTCTTTGCAACCCTGTATGCCGCCCTTTAGAAGCCCGTTGAAAAAGTTCATCGGCCTGTTGGGCGGCTTCATGCAACAGGAAGGCCGGGTGCGGAGGAATCTCGTGATCAGGTGGCTGAATAAAAAAGAGGTTCAAGGAATCGCGAAAGGGTTCTCACGGCCTCGGTCCTTTGCACGAGTCTTTGGAACCCTCGCTGCCAACTACTCGCTTGTTTTGGGCCTGGTGCTCCTTCAGGCCTGCGGGGGAGGGACCCGGATCGACTACGAACGTGGCGAATTCCCCATCATCGGAAGCTCCTTTGCTCCTGCCCTCCTGATCCCCGAACGTTACGGGGGAGTCCGGGCCTTTGTCCAGACTGCAGCGCCTCCCGTGAAGGGATCTTTTCTCTTCCAACTGGATTCCTTTCCCCCTACCGTACCGTTCAGCTTCTTTGACATGTCAGCGATCCTCGAGGGACTTCCAAGCGGGTTGGCCATGGCCGAGGAGAGGGACCTGGCCCTGGTGACAACCAGCGGTGCCGTGGAGGGGGTTTTCGCATTTGATCCCACGAATGCGTTTTCCCTGCTCTGGGACTTTACCTATACCGGATCAACCTACCCGCTGCCCGCCGGGGCCCGGGACTCTGAAGGGAGCCTTGTCCACCAGGTCCGGCCCGTGCTGACCGCAGGCGCGGCATGGATGCAGCAAAAGATCTATCTCCCCACTTCCAACTATACGAGCTTTGGGAGCAGCCCTGTGTGTGACCCGGGGACCGTTGTCATCGTGGGATTCGACCCGGATGAGGATCCATCCAGGATGGCCCGCGACCCGGGCGATGCCGGCATCCTCCTCACCACTGCTTTCAATCCCACGGCGGTCACCCCGTTCACGGAGCGGATCCTTCTGGTCACCAATACCGGTGTGCTGGGCATACGTGGCGGCAGGGGGGTGCCCCTGTCAGACGGGAGTGTGGATGTCGTGGACACAACCTACGATTGCGTGGTGGCCATGTATCCCCTGGGGAGGGGAGCTCCCTCTTTCAGCAGGATCGCCATCGCCGAGCAACACGGACCTGAGCCGGAGCGTCTGCCGGTGTATCGCGGATTTCTCGGCAGTGCGGCCTACAACCATGTGTACGAGCTGGACCTGACGGGCCTGGAGGACTTCCTCATGGAGGGTGAGGGCGAATGCCCGGAGATCCAGGGGGAGCGCATCCTGCGGAGCAAGGTCCTTGCCTCGCTGAACGATCCCATCCGGGCCACCGGAAAGGCAGAAGGCACACCCGACTTCATCTACCAGACAGCCGTGAACCATGACAGCACAAAGGCGTTTGCCACCGGCTTCAACTCTGGAACCCTGGCCATCCTCGAACCCCGGGTTGCCTTTCATGAGGTGAGCGGAAGGTACCTGCCGATTCAGAGCAGA
>CAZSUQ010000703.1:0-3360 GCA_964609935.1 uncultured Thermodesulfobacteriota bacterium
CTGGGGCTCTATGTTGAACTGGGCCCTCGACACCCAGGACGGGAGGATCCCCAAGGGGTGGCGTCCCCCTCCCCGTGAAGAGATCGACGTTCTGGTTCCAAGGGAGAAACTGACCGTTCCGTGCGGCATTCACCCGCGGCAGGGCGAACTGATTCACGAGGGGGATCGTCTGGCGGTACGGGTTCTCATCGTGCAGCACGTTTCCGAGGACTGGGCGGAGGACCGGCAGTACTGGTTTCACAAGCTTCTCCTCGAGGCTCAGAGCAGGTGGCGGCTGGTTCGTTTCGGGTATTCGGACAGGCTTCCCCTGGGGGCGGTTTGCGCCGAGGTGGACCTGACAGGTGCACCCTCTGACGCACTGCCCGAACTGTTGCGGATCGTTCTGGTAGCCCTGAAGGCAGCAGTGGAGTGGATCATGTCTTCGATCATGTACCTGATCAATGCTCCTGACGAGTGCCGGGCCCTGCAGCTCCGGGAACCGGCCCGTTCTCGAGAATCCAAAAGGGAAAGGAGGTGAACAGGATGAATGTTTCCACGACCTCTCAGAGCCTGAGTTTTCAGGCGTGGGATGTTACGGGCACCTACTCGGTTGATGTCAAGGACATGCAGCCCACCCTGCCGGTGTCTGCCGTTGCAGACTCCCTGGCAAAAAGCATGCATCTTCCGGACAGCATCCCGTGGGGCATTCGGGCGGAATCGAGCGAGTTTCTCGACAGCACCATGCCGATCGGTGAAGCCCTTGAGCCCGGTTCCCGTGTGACCGTGACACCCATGACTCACCTCGGATAAAGGCATCGAGCTTGCGGGGGTGGAAGAGTTTGAAGGGGGTCCATGGGGCATTGTCGGGGGGCAATGTTTCATGGGTCTGCTCTGAAGCCCTCGCGAGCTCCTTTTTCTCAAACCTTAGCTCAAACAGGATGGCATGATGATGGAGGCCATTGCAGACACCACGGAAACCTACGGGTTCAAGGTTGGCTTGAGGTTGACCCCTCAGGGTCGGGAAGTCGTGTATGAGCCGATTTTCGAAAGCGACCTCACGGACATGTACAGCGAAGCCTGGCTCGGGCACCTCCGAAAGGGCCATCCGGATTGGGCCCTCGAGGATCTTCACATGCACCTGATGCCGGTCTTCAATAAGGATGAGGAGCACGCATGCACGCACCTGATCCTGGCGGCCGACGGCCCCACAGGGGAGAAGACGCATACCCTGTTTGATATTCATGCGCTGGCGCATGTGGCGGAACGTGCCTCAAAGGAGATGATCAGGCAAGGCACGCTCAAGGCAGGGAACCTGTACTACTACAAGGTTCTTGCGGAAAGGGGCGAGCCGCCAGGGACTCGACCCCGTGACGACCTGCCCTCCGGCCTCGGGCAGGTCACGGTGAGGCGCGCCCCCCTGATTTACCTGAAAACGCCGCTTCAACCGCTTCTGGACCGGGCGGAGATCCATGGGCTCGTGGACGGGTGGTGTCCTGTTTTCTACACCCGGAATGTCCTCGAGAAAGCGGAGAAGTACTCCCGCCGTGGTGCGAAGTGCGTGCCGCCCGTGGAGTCAGGAGGCGTGATCATCGGCTCTCTGTGTTCTTGCCCTGAATCCGGCGAGTTCTTTGTCTTGGCCACCGAGGTGATCGAGGTGGCGGATGCCCTTCAAACCGGCTTCTCCCTGACATATTCAAGCAAGACCTGGAACCAGATACAGGCCGTGCTGAGGGCAAGGCAGGCAAATCCGGCCACGCGCGCCGAACGTATCGTAGGGCAGGCCCACGGCCACAACTTCCTGCCGGACCACGATGGAAAGACGTGCGGGGATTGTGAAAAACAGGCCACGTGCCAGGCAAGCAGCGTGTACGTGTCAGAGCAGGACCTGTTGTGGACAAGGTCGGTTCTGGCCCGAAATCCCTGGAGTGTATGCCACATTTTTGGGCTGGACACGCGTGGTCATCCCGTGCACGGCCAGTTTGGATTTCGGGGTGGAAGGTTGCAGGAAAGAGGGTTCTATCTGCTGGAGGATCAGCCTTTGGAATTGAATGGATAGGGTAGGATCAAACATCCAGCCCCCCAACAAGGAGAACAGAACCATGCCGTCCATTATGAAAAAGCCGCCAGGCTTGAAAAAAATGCTCATGGATCCCGGGACGCCGATGAAACATCGCATCCAGATGTTCGAACAGCTGGTTATGCACGGGGGGTCGGAAACCCACGCGCTCCTGGAAGAGATCCTCAATGACATGATCAACAAGAACAGCGAAGAGATCTACAAGAAGAAGCTCGAAGAGCTGAACGAGATCATCCAGGGGATGCAGGAAGGGGGCATGCGAGTCGGCACGTTTCTGGGCGAGCAGCCGTCCGCCGGAGCAGGCCTCCATGCAAAGGTCAGGCTCGAGGACGGGGCCACGGTCTTTCCTGCTGTTCCCAAGGCCGGCCTGATGGATGGATTGCAGCGTGGCGACGATGTTCTGCTCGATGCTCAGGCCGCAGTCCTTCTGTGCAAGCTTCAAGCCCACGACGGGACAGGAGAGGTGGTGCAGCTGGAAAGGCAGATCGATGAGGAGCACGTGCTGATCTCTGTCCGGGGGGACGAACGCCACGTGTTTGATGCAGCTCAGCCCCTGATGGACGCCCTGGCCAGGGAAGAGGCCCGGCCCGGGGACCGCCTCCTGGTCTGTTTGCGCCGGCGGATCGCATTGAGAGCCATCCCTCCGGAGGACGGGTTTGCGCATTACGAGTTCCTGGACCGGAGCCCGGTTCCGGACGTTTTGGTGGAGCGGGATATCGGCGCCCCTCCTGCGTACATCGAAGAGTTCGCCCGCCTGATCCGGATGGAGATGACGGAACCTGAACTGCGTCGCCGCTACCGTCTGCGCCGCTGCGTCATGAAGCTGCTCGCCGGGATCAGCGGGTCAGGCAAGACCCTGTCCCTGCTCGGTCTGTGGAGAAAGATGTACGAGGTCATGTCCTCTGTCACGGGTGTGCCCGTGGAGGATCTGCCGCCGCGTGTCTTCCGCTTCCGGCCTGCTGCTGTTCTCAGCAAGTGGTTCGGGGACTCGGACAAGAACATCGCCCGCTTCTTCTCCGAGGTGGAGCAGATCGCAGGCAAGGAATACGTGGCCCCAGACGGAAAGAAGTACATCCTGCCGGTTCTTGCAATCCTGGAGGAGGTGGACGGCCTCACGAGGGCCCGCGGCCACGATGCGCTTTACGACCGCATTCTTTCCACGATCCTCGAACTGCTCGACCCCACACGCAGGCAGCTCCGGGACCACATGATCCTCTTCGTGGGCACCACAAACGTGGATCACCAGATCGACATGGCCATCCTCCGCAGCATCGGGCGGACCAACGAGAGGTACGGCCGCCTGG
>CAZSUQ010000704.1:0-3359 GCA_964609935.1 uncultured Thermodesulfobacteriota bacterium
GACGGGCACGGCGATGGCCCCTGTGGAAAGGGCTGCAAACAGGCCGTAGAGGAACTCCGGGTGGTTTCGCATCAGGAGCACAAAGGTGTCGCCCCTGCCGACGCCCGCCTTGATCAGGGCACGGGAGATCCTGTTGGTGTTTTCAAAGAGTTCGCCGCACGTTACCCGCTCCTCACTCCCGTCGTCATTCACAAAGATGTACGCCAGGCTGTCCGGTTCTACGCTCTGCCTTCCCAGGCACTGGAAGATGGGAAGGGCATCCAGGGAACCACTCATTGAATCCTCCTTTTCACGGCCAACCTACAGGAGATGGGCGCCGGTGATCATCAGGGTGTCATTGGCCCCGTCTTCCACCATGCCGGCCCGGGCATCCCGGAAGATCTTTTCCACGGGGTGCTCGCGGCTCAATCCCATACCGCCCAGGATCTGCACGGCCTCGCTGGCCACCTCAAAGGCGGCGCGGGTGCAGAAGACCTTGGAGGCGATGGAGTAGTGTGTTTCCGGCGGGCTGTTGTTCAGGTTGTAGACCAGGGCGGCGCGCGACAGGGCACGCGCGGCCTCCACCTTGGTGAACATGTCAAAGAGCTTGTGCTTGATCAGCTGGTGCTCGAACAGCAGCTTGCCTCCCTGCGTGCGCTCCCTGGAGTACTCCAGGGCCATCTCGTAGGCCGAGCGGGCCACGCCGGTGAACATGGCGCCCATGGCCGCATTGGCCGTTGCCAGGGTCATGTCCAGCATGCCGTCGTAGCTCTCCTGGTCCACGAGCATGTAGTCCCTTGGCACGCGGACCTCGTCAAAGAAGATCTCTCCCTGGTTCAGGGCGCGCTGCCCGATCTTGTCCAGGGGCGGTCCCTTGCGAACGCCTGGAAGATCCAGCGGTATGATGCAGATTCCTCCCCCGGCCATGCCCATGGAGGCGTCGATGGTGAGATAGGTCAGGCAGTGCGAGGCAATGGTCCCGTTGGAGACCCATGAGGATTTCTGGCCGGAGATGACCCATTCGTCGCCGTCCAGCTTGGCCTTGACGTTGCAGACGACCTTGGGATCGGTAAAGAGTTCCGTGCCCGGGCTCAGGGTGTCGGAGCCGTGGTCCGGTTCGGTGATGCCCCAGCAGCCCACGATGGATGCGTCCTTGCAGGCGCAGAAGGGCTCGATGATATCTTCCACAAGCAGGTCGTTGGGCACCATGGAGGCAAAGAAGGAAGGGAAGCAGGCCACGCCGAGGCCCACGGCAAAGTCCACGCTTCCCCAGGCCATCTCCTCCAGCACGATGTGCAGGGCCAGGGGATCCAGGCCCATCCCGCCCCAGGTGTCCGGGATGAAAATGGAGTGGTAGCCCAGATCGTATCCCTTCCTGAAGGTGTCCCAGAAGGTCTGGCTCTTGATCACCTCACCGGGGTCCTCGATCTTGTCCAGTTCCAGGCTCGCAGGCCGGAGGATCCCCCGGGCGAACTTGTTCGTCTCCTGCTTGATGGCCTCCTGCTCGTCTGTCAGCTCTATGTTCAAGTCCAGGTAGCTCATTTCTTGCCCTCCCGTAATACGGCTCTTGGTGGGAGCCCGTGAATCTCCTCTCTTGAGTAACCCCCCCTGACTCACACCCCTCAGGTTCCGAGTCCGTGTGATCTTGCGATCTCCGGATAGGCCTCATAGGCAGGCTTCAGCATGGGGAGAAGCTTGAGCACCTTGGGGATCGGACCCTTGGCCTTGATCTGCCTCTTGGCCAGGGCAACAGGCATGGTGAGCTGCTTGAGCCAGAACTTGTGGCAGGAGTCGCCGCTCAGGCTCATGGTGATGGTGGGCTTCAGGTCCGCAGGGCCGCAGATGACCCCCCCTTCACCGTCCAGCCAGATCTGCCCGGTGGGCTCATGGATGTTGAACAGGATGGTAATGTTTGCCGCCAGGAACTTTTCCAGTACATCCTCGTTCTCCATCAGCTTGTTGAACAGGGCTCCCAGCACTTCGTACATCTTTTCCGTGTTTTCAAACACAGGCATTGCATTCCCTCCTTTGTGTGATAGGAAAAAACCTTTAACCGGTAACTGTATCCATGTAAGGGGCCATGAGCCCGGTCACACTTCTTCGCACCGACTGGAGGGCCCACTCCCTGGAGTGGGCGGCAGGCGCAAGGTACCAGCGTGTTGCAATTCCCTGATAGATGGCGGAGATGGTCCGTGCCGTTTCTTCCGGATCCAGCTCGCGAAAGACCCCTTGAGCGATCCCGTCCTCGATGATGCCCTTCAGCACCGAAATCCAGTTGTTGACCCAGGCATCGAAAAGGGCACGATAGGCTTCATCCCTGGCAGCGAGTGACATGCAGTCCACCAGGAGAGGATACCCCACCAATACATCCGGATCCTCGGGGTCGAACAGCATCTGAAAGCCCAGCAGCTTTTCCATTGGCCCCTCGATGGGGGCCACCTCATCCTTGACCCTTTGAAACACGCGGTCAAAGAACTCATTGAAGGTGGCCTGGAACAGATCGTTTTTGGACTTGTAATAGTGTGCAAGCCCCCCCTTGGAAAGCTTGGCGGCCTTTGCAATGTGCTCCATGGTGACGTTGGCGCACCCGGTTGCCGAGATGGTGCGAAGGGAGGCCTCGAGGATCTGTGCTTTTCGTATCTCTTCGAGTTCCGGGATGGCGGGCACGACCCTTCTCCTTTTCAGCCCGAAGTTTTTCTGTTCAGGCTGTTTTGGAATGATGCTGCAGGAAACAGAACCGACCGACCGGACTGAAAACCGACTGGCTGGTCGGTAGCGTGAGAATACTACGCAACCCTGCTGGTGGCTGTCAAGGAAAAAATGAAAAAATCCAAAGCATCCAATTTCATTCAGGAAAATGGAATTTTTGTTGTGCATCGGAACCCTCTATGATAGGCTTTTTTTTCGTTGCCCCTTAGATGGCTACTCAGCCGATGGGTAAGATTGTTGACGTAGAGGCGGTCTTTAATACGGTTAACATAAAGTACTCTTCGCCGGGATAGGGAGGAAGGCGACTTGAAGGAAAGAGACAAAGAACGGATTCTTGTTGAGGTGGTTCAAAGGGTATACGAACAATGCAACAAGGATCCACGAGCCGTAGAACTGGCACTCTTTGACACGATTTACGAGGAACGTCACCGCCTGGAAACCGAGAGGGACCGCACCAAGGCCCGGAAACAGGCGGCGTTCTACAGCAAGGACTACCACGAGGCGGTTCGAGCGTCGCCGGACCGCCAGCAGGAGATGCTGAGAGATATCATTCAAATCTTCGCCGAAGAAGTTGTGGGACACTTTGATCCGCGCATCTACTCACTGGCCACTCGCGTTATGCCCCATGCACTCACCGTCACACTCAACACATTGAGCCCGATGAGGCTCCT
>CAZSUQ010000705.1:0-3355 GCA_964609935.1 uncultured Thermodesulfobacteriota bacterium
ACGATCATCGCCTTTGACTACCCGGGTGTGTTCTCGCTGATCACAGGGGTTCTGGCTGGAACCGGATTCAGTATCTCTTCCGGCGATGTTTTCACCTATGCCCGAAAAACGGAGAAGAGCGAGTCATCGGGCAAAAAAAAACGGACATCAAAGACCGGAAAAAGGGCGCCCGATCCCTTCAGGCGAAGACGAATCATCAGTCGCTTTTCAGGCTCGCTGGCCGGGAAACGTTCCTTTGAGTCATGGGCCGAGGATCTCCAACAGAGAATGGGAGATGTTTTTTCCCTGATGGAAATGGGGGATCCGGCATCCAGGGAACTTGCGGGCAGCCGTGTGAACGAACTGGTGGTGAGCCGTCTCGCTCACCTGAAGGTGGAAACCCTGCCCGTGCTCTACCCGGTTCTCATGGAGGTGGACAATGAGAGCGAGGAAGCCACACGCCTCAAGATATCCTCGGAGGATACGCCTGCCTTTCTCTACGCACTCACCCACGCCTTTTCCCTTCATGGAATCGTGATCGAACAGGTGAAGATCCGAACCGAGAGCGGCCGTATCCGGGATGAAATCAGCATCGTGGATGCGGGGAACAGGAAGATCGAAGATCCGAATGCTCTGAGCAGGATCAAGCTCTCGGTTCTCCTGACCAAGCAGTTCACCTACTTCCTGGGCACGGCTCCCGACCCTAACGCTGCGCTTTACCGCTTCAAGAATCTCGTTGAAGATGTCGTCCGTCTGCCGGGCAAGGATGAGTGGCTCGACACCCTTTCCGATCCACACACCCTGAAAGACCTGGCCCGCCTGCTCGGAACGAGCGATATCCTCTGGGAGGACTTCATTCGCCTCCAGTTGGAATCCCTCCTGCCCATGCTCAAGCCCCTGGTGAAAAATCGACGCTTCAGCCAACCCGAGGAGACGCTCCTTGCAAGACTCGATCAGGCCCTGGAAGGGGCGAAAAGCATGGAGGAGGAACGGCAAAGGCTCAATCGTATCAAGGACCAGGAGATCTTCTCCATCGACCTGGATCATATCCTGGGCACGGACACGGACTTTGCCGACCTGGCCAGGCGGTTGACGCAACTGGCCGAGGCCGTGGTGAACAAGGCTGCGGAACTGGCCCACAGACACCTGGTTACGAGATTCGGAAGGCCTGAGACAGCGGCCGGCCTGGAAGCCGGCTATGCCATCGTGGGCCTCGGGAAGCTGGGCGGTGCAGCGCTGGGGTACGCCTCGGACATCGAGTTCCTCCTTGTCTACGCTGACAAAGGCTCCACGAGCGGGCCGGAGACCATTCCCAATGCGGAGTTCTTCAACCGGCTGGTCCAGACCATGGCCCGGCTCATCGAGGCAAAACGGGAGGGGATCTTCCAGGTGGACCTCCGGCTCCGGCCCCACGGGAACGCCGGTCCCCTGGCTGTCAGCCTGGAGGCCTTCTGCGACTATTACGGCACAAGCGGGCAGGCCCATTCCTACGAACGGCTTGCGCTGGTCCGCCTGCGGGCCATCGGCGGCGACCCTGCGCTGGGCGCCCGCATCGAGAGGCTGCGGGACGAGATGATCTACTCCTCGAGGAACATTTCCATCGAGGAGCTCCGGGCCCTCAGGCTGAAACAGTTCCAGGAAAAAACAGAGAGGGGAAAACAAAACGCCAAGTTCAGCCCCGGCGGTCTCGTGGACCTGGAGTACAACATCCAGATCCTGCAGGTGCTGAATGGAAAGGAAACCCCGCGTGTCCGCACACCCATCCTGCACGATGCACTGGCAGCGCTGGCCGACAGCGATATTCTCAAGCCGGAGGAGACGGGCCGGCTGTTTGCCGCCTACGACTTTCTGCGCAACCTGATCAACGCCATGCGCATGCTTCGCGGGTCGGCCAGGGATCTCGTCCTCCCCTCAGAGGACTCGCCCGAGTTCGTACACCTGGCCCGGCGCATGGGTTACGGTGGTGGAAAGCCTCTGGGCCCGGCCCAGCAGCTCCGCATCGACTACGGGACCCACACGGCTGCTGTGCGAGTCTTTGCAGAGCGCACCTTCGGGAAGGATGCTCTCCCCGGACCGGCCACGGTGACCCTGGCAGACCTGGTGCTTTCGGACAGTGTGCCAATGGACCTGGCCGCCCCGGTTCTCTCTGCGGCGGGATTTCAGAACCTTGCAAGGGCTTACACGAACATCCAGGGGCTCGCAGGAAACGGGGCCAGGCGCAACACCTTTGCAAAGCTTTCCTTCCTGGCCTTCGACGTACTTCGCCAGACGCCGGACCCGGACATGGCCTTGAACAACTGGGAACGCTTCATCCACTCCCGGACGAGCCCGGAATTCCATTACAGGCTGTTGCTCCAGCAGCCCATGCGACTCGAGGTCCTGTTGAACATCTTTGCCGGCAGCCAGTTCCTTGCAGACACCCTGATCCGCTATCCAGGCTTTCTGGACTGGGTCATCATGCCCGAGAACCTTCAGAGCGTGCTGGAGAGGAGCTTGCTGGAAGAGGAACTGAATGCGCCTTCCCACGACCCTCTGGATCACGGCAAGTGGCTGAACCAGATCCGGAGGCTCCGGAGAAGGGAGATTCTGCGCATCGGAACGCGGGACATGGCCCTCAAAGTGCCCACAGGGGAGATCATGCAGGAGCTGTCCGTCCTTGCCGAGACCCTGTCCGCAGCAGCCCTGAAGGGCGTTTTCGCGAGACGGGAACAGAAAGGGGACCTTCCTGCGGATGCCGACGCGTTGGAGAGCAGCTTCTGTCTTCTTGCCTTTGGAAAGCTCGGGGGCTCGGAGCTCAACTACAGCTCGGACATCGATCTGCTGGGGATCTTTTCACCTATGGAAGATCCAGAGATCAAAAAGAAATCCGGAACGGACCGGCTGAAAAGATTCTATTCCAGCATCATGGAACAGGTGGGCCAGGACCTGAGCCGACACACAGAGCTGGGCTACGCCTACCGGGTGGACCTTCGGCTCAGGCCCTGGGGCAGGGCCGGAGAGCTGGTCCCTGCCCTGCCGGCCCTGGCGGCTTATTATCAGAACGAAGCATCCCCCTGGGAGATCCAGGCAGCACTCAAGATCCGGCCCGTTGCGGGAAACATGGAACTCGGAAACGAGTTCCTTTCCCGAATCAGGCCGATTCTGCTCCGGCGCAGAGACAGGGAGGAGGTCGCCCGGTCCGTGGAGGAGATGCGGAAGTCTGCCGTGAAGAAGACGTCGCGATTGACCCGTTCCTCCACCGATGTGAAGAGCGGCGCAGGAGGGATCAGGGACGTGGAGTTCCTGGTACAGGGCCTCCAGCTCGTCCATGCACACGAACACCCTGACCTTCTCTGTGCAAACACACTCACTGCCCTGGAAAGGCTCGGAGAACGGG
>CAZSUQ010000706.1:0-3351 GCA_964609935.1 uncultured Thermodesulfobacteriota bacterium
CGCCGACTACAAGATCGCGCTCATCGACCGGTTCGGGAACGTGAAGCCGTGCAGCTATTTCTCCGAGTCGGCCGGAAATCTGCGAGACACGTCCTTCAGGGAGATCTGGGAGAGCTCTTCCCTGTTTCATGCGCTGCGGGATTTTCCGGGCTATCGTGGAAAGTGCGGTGTATGCGAATACCTCAATGTCTGCGGGGGATGCCGCGCACGTGCCGCTGCTCTCAGCCAGGGGGATTTTCTCGCAGAGGAACCCTTTTGTGGTTACGTACCACGCAAACATGCGGCGGCCGAAGATCGAAAGGGGGATTCATGAGTACCGTGCCTCGTTTTCTCATGGCTTGCCGTGGAGAACCCGTGGACAAGATCCCGGCCTGGCTGATGAGACAGGCGGGAAGGTATCTTCCGGAATACAGGAAATTGCGGGAAAAGCATTCGTTCATGGAACTCTGCAAGACCCCTGCGCTGGCCGTGGAGGTCACGTTGCAGCCTGTGGAGCGATTCGGAATGGATGCCGCCATTCTGTTTTCCGACATCCTTTTCATCCTGGAGACGATGGGTGCGGATCTGAGGTTCGATGAAGATCACGGCCCTCGACTTGCGTGTGACGCGATCCGGGATGGGGGAGGGGGAGAACTCCGGGTCCCGGATCCGGAAAGGGACCTGGGTTTTGTTCTCGAAACCATCCGGCAGTTGCGTGGCGCACTGGATGGCAGGACCGCCCTAATCGGGTTCAGCGGTGCGCCGTTCACCCTTGCCACGTACCTGATCGAGGGAGGGTCTTCTCGAACCTTCTATTCCACGAAATCTTTCATGTACAGGAATCCGGAAGGGTTTCACCGGCTGATGCGTTCTCTTGCCGATGCCGTGTCCCTCTATCTGAAGGCACAGATCGATGCGGGGGCGCAGGCGGTGCAGCTTTTCGACACGTGGGCAGGCATTCTGTCTCCAAGGGATTACCGGGAGTATGTTCTTCCCCACATGCAGCGGACCGTGGCGGGCCTCCCGGGTGGCGAAGTGCCCACCATCCACTATTCCCTGGGAACCTCCACACTCCTGGACGAGATGAAGCAGATAGGGGTGGGCGTCATGGGGTTGGACTGGAAGATGGACATCGGCCTGGCGCGTGAGCGGCTTGGCCCCGAATTTCCGGTACAGGGAAACATGGATCCCTTTGCCCTGTTTCAGGGCGAAGAAGCGCTTGAGGCCACCCTCCTGGACATCCTTGCCAAAGGGTCTGTCATACCCGGGTACATCTTCAACCTGGGGCACGGCATCCACCAGAAAACGCCGGTGGAGAGTGTTTACAAGATGAAGGAGATCATCGACAACTTTCCCGTCCCCTCCGCTCCCTGACAACGTTTCCCTGATCCATGATCGGAATGCACACGCGGGAGATCTTCAACGGCCTGTCAGGCTCCCTGCTCCTTCAGAAGGCGGGCGGCCTGCTTGGCGAAATAGGTGAGGATCAGATCCGCCCCGGCCCTTTTCATACTCACCAGGACTTCCTCCACGATGCGGTCTTCATCCACCCAACCCTTTGACGCTGCGGCCTTGATCATGGCGTACTCGCCGCTCACGTTGTAGGCCGCTAAGGGGTGAACAAAAGTGTCGCTGGCCTCGCGGAGGATATCCAGGTAGGCGAGCGCCGGCTTGACCATCACGATATCCGCACCTTCCTCGATATCCAGTTCGATTTCACGCAGAGCTTCCCTACGGTTGGCCGGGTCCATCTGATAGGAACGCCGGTCTCCGAACTGAGGGACGCTTTCCGCCGCGTCCCGGAAAGGCCCGTAGAAGGCGGAAGAAAACTTTGCTGCGTAGCTCATGATCGGCAGATTGAAGAAGCCGTTTTTGTCGAGCACGCTTCGGATGGCTCCCACGCGGCCGTCCATCATATCCGAGGGTGCCACCATATCGACCCCTGCCTCGGCGTGGGAAAGGGCCATTTGGATTAGGTTCTCGAGGGTATCGTCGTTCTCGATTTCACCCTCCCGGATCACACCGCAGTGTCCATGGGTCGTGTATTCACAAAGGCAGACGTCCGTGACCACCACGAGATCCGGTATCTCCTTCTTGATGATGCGCACAGCCTGCTGAACCACACCGTTTTCGTCCCACGCAGGCGATCCTTCCGGGTCTTTTTCCTTTGGGATGCCGAAAAGGATCACCGATTCCAGGCCGAGTTCCGCGATCTCGTTCACTTCCCTCTGCAAGCGGTCAGGGGAATAGCGAAAGACCCCGGGCATGGAAGAAACCTCCTCCTCGATCCCTGAACCCTCCATCACGAAGAGCGGGTACATGAGTTCCGAGGGGTGGAGACGTGTTTCCCGGACCATGTTTCGAAGGGGTCCGGTCTTTCGCAACCTGCGCATTCGTTGTTCTGGATATCCCATGGATCTCTCCTTGTTTCCTGCCTGTACTGTCGTGATCATCCATCCACCGCCGTGGGGTCAGGCAATGGATCTTTCTTTCAAGGAATCACGGTATCGGATGGATCATTGCTGGACTTTCCGGTCCTCCATGGCCCGGATCTCATCCAGGATCTCTCTCCCGCCTGCATCGAGAATCTCCTGGGCCAGTGTCTTTCCCAGTTCTTCGGCCTGACCCGGTTTGCCCTCAATGCTTCTTCGGATGCATGAGGAGCCGTCCAGGCTGGCGATCAATCCGGAGAGATTGAGGGTCTCGTCCGACAGGGTTCCGTAACAGGCCACCGGTATCTGGCAACTCCCCTCCACCGTGGCCAGAAAGGCCCTTTCTCCCAGGACTGCCGAGGCGGTGGAAGGGTCGTGCAGGGCCAGGAGCATGCCCCTGAGCTCCTCGTCCGACTCCCTGCACTCCACGGCCAGGGCGCCCTGCCCGATGGCAGGGAGGCAGATTTCCGTGGGCAGCACCTCGGTCACCCGATCCGCCAGCCCGAGACGCCTCATGCCGGCCAGGGCAAGAACCACGGCATCGTAACGGCCTTCATCGAGCCGCCGGAGGCGGGTCTCCACGTTTCCCCGGATGGGTGCCATGGCCAGATCCTTGC
Organism: uncultured Thermodesulfobacteriota bacterium; assembly: GCA_964609935.1. Classification (GTDB taxonomy): domain Bacteria; phylum Desulfobacterota; class DSWW01; order DSWW01; family DSWW01; genus CAYTRL01. The sequence goes on from CAZSUQ010000706.1 coordinate 3,029, forward strand.
GATGGGCCAGGAGCAGGGATGCCCTGCGAAGGCTGCTCGTTCCGACAGAGGCCCCGAAGGGCAGGGTGTCCAGCCGGAGGTCATGGTCCCTGCATATGAGCACATCCCTGGGGTCCTCGCGAAGTGGGATGGCCCCCAGTGTGAGGCCTTCATGGAGTTCTGCCGGCATATCTTTCATGCTGTGCACGGCAAGGTCACATTCTTCACGAAGCACGGCGGCCTCGATTTCACTCACAAAGAGTCCCTTCCCCCCCACCTGGGCCAGGGGCACGTCAAGAATCTTGTCTCCCTGAGTCACGATTTTCACGAGGGAGCAGGTCAGG
>CAZSUQ010000707.1:0-3342 GCA_964609935.1 uncultured Thermodesulfobacteriota bacterium
ATTGTTCTCATTGCGAACAATACCCTGGGCATGGACCTTGGCCCTGGGCTTTCCATCAAGATGGATGCATCCTTTGCCGCCGATGTGGTTGATGTTGAAGGAACAGACGGATCAACGCTCAGGCTGATCCGGCAGGAATATGCCGGTCAGGTCAGCACCCATGTCCATTGCGACATCTCGGCCGGTGTTGTGATCACGGTCCGTCCGGGCGTATTCCGACCCGATGAAAGCAAGTCGGCAAACGGGCAGGTTGTTGATAAATCAGGTGACGCAGGCGATCTGCGTGTTGGTCGTAGATTCCTCGAAATCGTTGAAGCTGAAGTCGGCGATATAGACATTACCACGTCTGAAGTTCTTGTCTCTGTGGGACGCGGTATTGGAGATGAAGAAAACATCGAGATTGCCCAGGATCTGGCCGATGCCATGGGTGCGGATCTGGCCTGCTCCAGACCGATTGTGGATGCAAAGTGGTTGGAAAAATCCCGTCAGGTGGGATCCTCCGGTAGAACGGTCAAACCCAAAGTCTACATGGCCATGGGCATCAGCGGGTCATTCCAGCATCTGATGGGCATCAAGGGATCGTCCTTTATCGTGGCGGTCAATAAAAACCCAAAGGCACCCATCTTCCAGGCTGCTCATGTTGGCGTTGTGGCTGATATTCTCGAGCTTATGCCCAAAATCACGGAAGCGCTTCAGCAGGGTTCCGGGTAGTTGTGCATGAAGATGATCAGAAATGAATGCATCCCCTTCTTCGTTCTGGCAGATTGAATCGGTCTGGCTCTTCTATCTCATGGCAGCCCTGGCTGCGGGGCTGTTTACGTTTGGCGTGGTAAGCCGGGTTCGAGTCTGGCAAAGAGGTCTCCGGGGGAAGGGAGGCCTTTTATCATGGCAAGGCCTTGAGAGGGTCTTGCTGGATGCCTTCCTTGGAAAGCGTATTTTTAAAGGGGAACTTGCTGCCGGGATCATGCATCTCTTGATCCTCTGGGGCTTCCTGGTCCTCTTCGCAGGGACGGTTCTTCTCACGTTACATCATTATGTTCTTTCTTTTCTCGAGGGACCTGTTTACCTTTTCTTCTCCGCCTGCCTCGAGATCGCAGGCGGAATGCTTGTGGTGGGTCTCCTGTGGGCCATGATCCGGCGGTATGTTCAGCGGGTGCCACGGCTCGAAAGACGTCCTGAAGACTTCCTTGTACCCTTATGGCTCTTGCTGGCAGCCCTCTCAGGATTCCTGACCGAGGGAATTCGTCTGGCCGCCCAGGCGCCCACGGGGGCGGGCTGGTCCTTCTTCGGCTACGGGGTAAGCCTCTTGTGGTCCCCTTCTGATCCTCCGGTCTCCTTGTACCCCTATTTCTGGTGGAGCCACGCGCTCATCAGTCTTGGCTTTATTGCAGCCATCCCTTATTCCAAACTCTTTCACATCCTGGCTGCGCCGCTTCATGTGTTCCTCTCGGAGGCACCTCCTCTACTCGTACCCACTGAAATGCGAGATGATGAGGGAGAGGCGTATTCTCTTCGGGATCTGGTTTCTTTTGATGCATGTACCCGGTGTGGGCGTTGTGTGGAGGTGTGCCCATCCACAGGGGCCGGAGAGCCCTTTGCGCCCAGGGATTTCATTGTTTGGGCCGGTACCCGTCAAGGATGCTTTGACAGTCAGAAGGTCTGGCATTGCACGACCTGCCGTGCCTGCCTGGAGGTATGCCCCCTGTATATTGCCGTGCCTGACTCCATTCATCAGGCAAGAAGCACGGTGATCGAGGACGGCAAGCAGGTGCCGCAGCTTCTGATCAAAACCCTGGAAAAACTTTTCAAATACAATAATCCCTGGGAGGGTTCCAGGAAGAACCGGACAAAATGGGCAGAAGGTCTGGACATCACGGATCTCAGCAAGACAAAGAAGCCAGAAGGATTGTGTTACTTCGTGGGCTGCACCACGTCCATTGAGACCAGGGCCCAGGGCCTTGCGAGATCCTTCTCCCGTATTCTGCAGCACGCTGATATTCCTTTTGGGATCCTGGGGAAAAAGGAACCCTGCTGTGGGGATATCGCCAGAAGGGTAGGGGAGGACGGGCTGTTTGAGGAACAGGCAGAGACCTGTATGGAACTGTTTGCGCAATTCGATGTTGAAGACGTGGTGGTCTCATCGCCCCATTGCTTCCATACGGTCCGGAACGAATACCCGGCGTTGCAGTCCATGACGAGAAAAGATGAGACAAGAAACCTCCGGATCCTTCACTATTCCCAGTTCTTGAACAAACTGTTGAGAAAAGGGACGATCCGGTTTGAAACCCCTTTGGACCTCAAGGTTACCTATCATGATCCCTGTTACCTGGGGCGGCACAACGACATTTATGAAGCACCCAGGGAAGTGATTACAGCGATCCCGGGTGTCGAGCTGGTGGAAATGGGCCATACACGGAGCGATAGCCTTTGCTGTGGCGGTGGTGGAGGAAGGATGTGGCAGGAAGAACTGGACGCAGATGATAAAATGTCCGAGATCCGTATCAGCGAGGCGGCGGCCACGAAGGCGGAGGTGATGGTCACGGCCTGTCCCCTGTGCCTCATTATGCTGGAAGATGCCGCGAAAACCACCGGCCTTGAAGATTCGTTGCGGGTAATGGACCTGAATGAACTGGTTGAGATGGCTTTGGATCGTCGAGAAGAAAGTGAGGGGAAAGGGTGCGATAAGGGGAAGAAATAGACGGAAGAGAAGCCGTTTGAGGGCCTCCAGGCCCCGGGGCGTTCCCGCTCGGGAGAGGTTGCGCATCACCAGGGAGAGATTGAAGGCACAGGCATGGATCAGGTAGCGCTTCCAAACATTCTCGCGTCCGCGGAGCCAGACCCGGCGCATCCCGCCGCTGTCCAGCATGTGTGCGAAGTTCCTCTCCAAGATCTCCGCCCGCATTCTGTGCTGATGGGTGAGTGCACCGATCTCGGCACCCGCCCGATGGGGCAGGTTCTCTACGTCCATCAAAGCGGCGGAAAAGAGAGAGGTGTTTCAGGGGAAGGGAGTTATGGAAGGACCAGAATGGTCAATGCGGCCCAAACGCGTTGCAGGAGGATCCTATAAAACGATTCAAAGAAATGGTATATCAAAAATCCTGCAGTAATATTGCAGTAGTCGGGCGTCGGGCGTCTCGGTAACCCCCAGTAAACAAAGGTAGATTCCGGTAAGGTAGACCACGGGATTTGAGCACTTGGAAGAACAAGAAAAGCTTAAAATTTCGGGCATTTAACGGCTCCAAAAAAGAATGGCTGTTAACCACCGAGTCGGCGGTTCGAATCCGTCCTGGGGAGCCAAAAAAATCAATGGGTCAGGCAGAGATGCCTGACCCATTTTTGTTC
>CAZSUQ010000708.1:0-3341 GCA_964609935.1 uncultured Thermodesulfobacteriota bacterium
CATGACCTTCATGGAAGCCCAACGCATGCTGGAGCAGGTCATCGGCACGAGAGACAAACGCATCTACCTGTGGTTTTATGCCCTCTGTATTGTGCTGTTCAACTGTCTTGGGGCTTCCACCTACCACGCACATGTCCTGGGGATGGACCCGAAAGGCGCACGCTATAGGCGTTGGGTAAAGGATATGGCGATGTTTATCTTCTATCCCGTACTCGAAACCATTGCGCTGGATCCCTCCGACGGTTTTTCGATGGTCTGACCCCTCCGGTCATTAGCGACGGCATTGCCGACAAGCGAATCAAACGCCTGAAAGAGAATGGGTGCACCTGCCTGTATGATTGGTTGACGGACATGAAGGCTGTAACGCGCCTGTATCCTCTGAAAAGGATCGAACTTATTCTTCGGATGATAGGGTCGCCGATCCAAGACGGCTGAAGTCGGGGCAGGAGATCCTTCAATCATGAAAAGAGGCAAAGCGTTATCACCAAGAAAGGATTCAAATTCATTCGACAGGAATTTAAGATTTCAACTCTTCCTCACTGTTTCTTTACGTTCAATGTTTTCGCCAGGGACCTAAACGCCCAATTTCAAATAACTTTTTGAAGTTTTGACCATGATACAGTAAACTCGGGTCTAGAAGCCGTACCATTTTCTTTTCACCCCAAAGGCACAGGAGGTGAGTCATGCAAGTCAGCAAAGCAGTCGAGTATTGTCTGAAGTACCACGGAGCCAATTCACAATAAAAATACGGTCATTAGCTATGAATTCCTTCTGCCCAAGTTCTCTGCTGCTTTCGGCGACAGGGATTTGGAATCGATCTCGCCTGAGGAAATCCTCTCCTTCCTATCCAAGATCTGCGACGGTACAAAGCAGGGGACCAAGCGGACGCGTTACTCGAACCTGACCGCGTTCTTCACATTCATCCGAAATTCCTGCGAGCCTCATCTGAACAACCCTTGTGACTTCCCGATGATCCGGAAGATCTTCAGGCCTGCGAAGTACACGCCCTGGAAGATCCTGGAAAAGGAAGCGGTCGACGAAATAATTTTCAAGGAACCGAACCCACGCAACCGCGTGCTCCTGGAACTCATGGCCCGGGGAGGTGTCCGAGTGGGTGAAGCCTTGAAGTTGACCCCAAGGGATGTCGAGGAACAGAAGCTGATCTTGAGAAATCCGAAAAGCGGCAAAGAGGAAGAGGTTGTCTTCATTCCTCAAAAGGTCGGGAACAGGATCAAGGAATACATCCGGGAAAAAGGGTTGCAGCCCGATGACCGCATCTTTCCGGTTGGCTACGGAGCGGCAAGGTTCATCGTCAAGAAGGCAGGACAGCGTGTCGGAGTGAATATCAACCCACATGATTTAAGACGACATGCAGCGACCTTTGCGAGCAGATCCGGAACACCGATCGAGATCGTCTCAAAGGTGATCTTGCGCCACGCCAGCTTGTCAACGACACAGAGGGTACTTGGGAAAGGTGAGCGATGCAGAGGCATTGAGATAGATCGAAAGCGTCTATGGATGATCAAAAACGGGGTGGGGTCCCTTGGACTCCACCCCTCCTGGAGGTAAGAAGGCCGGACGCCGGTCTAAAGATTTGTAACCCCGACTGTAAAAATTCGGCGATCGGTTCTTATATGGTCGTTGATAGCAATCTGAACAAGCGCCTGGCGGAATACGTCTTCACAAACATAAACAACGACCTGCTGAAACCGATCCAAGACATATAGACAGGGCCTCGTTGAACAAGGAGGTCCGCCTGTTAAGGTATCTGTAGCTCATCCAACAGGCTTGGCTTGTAGCCGTACCGGATCGCCTGAGCCCGGATCATGAAGCCCTCCCGGACGGTAAACGGCCCAGTATAGATCCTCCAGGACGAGTAGACATTGTCGCCCGGTTCTTTCAAGCTGTACCCGATGGAAGCGCCCTCCGTGAGACACGAAATGTCCACATGAAACACACCCCCCGCTCGCGTTTGCCCACTAATGACAGGCTTGGCCGTGAGCGGCTGCACGTCACCTGGCCACATCTCGGCCACCATCTCCTCCTCTGTCATCCGGACGCCTATGTCTTCCGAGGCAAGAAGCCAGCGATCAAGTTCGCCCCTTAGCCGGAACAACTCCTGCTCGTAGGCCGGATCTCCGGCCAGGTTGTTCACTTCATCTGGATCCGCCACGGTGTCATAGAGTTCCTCGGCCGGACGTGTCTCTCTGAACCAATGGGCGGTCGGTCCGAAGAGGAGGCCCTCCCTGTTCAGCCGGAGCAGCTCCTGCATCATGGGCATCACATCCCGGAAGGAGGATGGTTGAACATAGGGCCTGTCCGGCTGGAAGTTCCGGATATACTTGAAACGCATGTCCCGGACGGCACGTACCGTATCCTCCACATTGTCCATCCTGTCACGGGCTGCGTAAACGTAGGGCACCGGTAGAGCTGCGTGCGGACCCAGAAATACGCGGCCCTGTATATATTCGGGAACCTTCACCCCTGCCAGGGAGAGCATGGTGGGTGCCAGATCCACGAAGCTGATCATCTCCTCACGGGCCGAGCCTTCCTCCAGACGGCCGGGCCAACGGATGATCAGGGGTACGCGGATCCCCCCATCATAGACCCAGCGCTTAGCCCTGGGCAGGCCGTCTCCATTGTCCCCGACGAACACAACGATCGTGTCTTCGTGCAGGCCGTCCGCTTCCAACTCGTCGAGCAGGCGGCCCGCCTGGGAGTCCATCAACGCGATGTTGTCGTAGAACCGTGCTATGTCCTCACGCACAATTGGATTCTCCGGATAGTAGGAAGGCAGGTTCACATCCCCGGGGTCTGTGACTTGTTCCCGGTCTCCAAGCAGGATGTGATTCCACAGGACGATGAAAAACTCCAGCAAGCTCTGCGGATCGTGGTCCAGGGGCCATATCGTGCTCTCGTGGGTGGTCAGCAGCGTGAAATACGCAAAGAAGGGCGCGCCCTCAGGCCGGTTACGCCAGTGTGCGGTGGGTCCGCTTTCGTCCCAGATCGTGAAGGGTTCCCCGAACTGATAATCGGTTTTCGCGTTGTTCACGGTGTAGTAACCGGCAGCCCGTAGAAGCTCGGGAAAGGCCTTCACGTGTGGAGGAGGGACCGCCTCATAGGCGATCCGGAAACCCGGCGCTTCCAAGAACGTGGGCTTGGTGCGCATGTGTTGCGTGCCGAGCGTGTTCTGGTGCACGCCGGTGATGATGGCCGAGCGGCTCGGGGCGCACACCCCGGATGTGGCAAAGGCATTGGTAAAGAGCACACCTTCGGATGCCAGTCGGTCTAGGAGCCTGTCGGAATACGCCGGGCAAGCCGGATTTCCCGAGAAGCAATTT
>CAZSUQ010000709.1:0-3333 GCA_964609935.1 uncultured Thermodesulfobacteriota bacterium
CGTAAGTTGCGCTTACGACCATCTGTCGCTTGTACAGATTTCTGAACGTATCACCTGTTTCGAAGATCTAGGGGCATTAGAAGAGTTTCACCAAAATAGAACCCCGTTTCGTCTTGGGAAAAACGGCCAACTCCGCTTTGTTCAGTTCGTCGAGAAGCTACGTGATAATCCCTGGGCGGTTAAGGGCAATGGTCACGTCCAAGAGGTTTTAGACAGGGCTTACGATATCACCGTTGATAAATTCTCTCACCTGCCTTCTATCCGACGAAATAACAAGGATTCAATGCAAAGGGGAATTGATTGCCGTCACTATTTCAGGGCTTTTCTCAAAATGATGGCGGTACTCGAAATGCAAGATTCGAGAGCGACTCCAATACAAAAGGAAATCATTAGTGCCCGAGTATTAACGAGGTTGGTTGTCAAGCACTTCTGGCTATCGTGTAAGGAGGCAGTGCGGAGATTGAATCCGATAAGAACACGCTACGCGTGGAACGTAAACGAAGGAACCATTTATATCACGATGCCTACCTCAATGTCCGGGAATGACCGGCGCAACTGGCTCAGAAAAAACATAGAAAGCCCTGATCCGTCGCGTCCTGGGGAAAGATACCGCGTCCAATCCATTATCGATATGAGGCTCGGGAGGTCTCGCCACGTACATCTAACCAAAAGAATCATAAATCTTATCCCTAATAAGGATGCCGGAAATTTGCTTGGGACGACCGTTGAGCAAGAACTCCAGGTCCGCGGACTGAGTGAAGTCGTGGCTGAAGAGAAGGCAACTCATATTCATATTCAACGGCCTGCCATTCGGGCGCTGGGAAGATCGTCTCTGAAATCGATGATTCACCGCATCTTCGAAGAACTTGCTTCAGGCAATTACCAGGAGAGACGTCTGGCGAGAAATTTCGGACTCAGTACCGCCACTTTCAGTCGTTTCGCCGGCAGCCGCTGGCGGACCATCGGTACAAACAGCCCGCCTGATCTCTGGAGAAATGTTGCACAAACCTTGGCAGGAGATGCTGTTTTCGTGGAATTGGCCAAGGAAACAGGTGTGTGGCCGCAGGTTCAGAGGATTCTGAGAGATAATTCGAAATAGGAGATCTCAATAGGTATGTTCACGGACCTTTATTTTCTACCCATCATTGAACGGGCCCTGCAGAAAAAGGACCGCAGGCGGGCTTTGCGCAGGGCTCTTTCTAAAATCGTCGATTTGGGTCGGGAATCCGGATACAGGCTCGGTTTTAAACAATTCAAACGCTTCATGGAGGAAGCGAAATCCGCTCATGCTTTGCTGACTGAGATACAGGAATGGAACCAACCGGTGGAAACCAAGACTCCGTTGACACTCCTCAACTTCGTGGTGGAAAGCGGCGGACGGTTTCTTGGAATCTGCCGATTCGATCGGATCCCAGGCAGACGTTCTATGGAGAACATGATTCCAGGGCAATATCGCCTCAAAATGGAGACCGGTCGGGTCATCTGGGAAGGTCTAATCACGGACAAGGATTGTCTCTGGAGGAAAGCTTTTCCAAACAAGCCGTTGAAGCTGGCTGCGGATACGAGCCACCACGACAGCCGGCCGGCAAGGACAATCTCTATCATGGAGGGGATCATCCAACTACAACTATTTCCTGGCATCGAGGCAGGAGTACTTGAGATCGAACTAAGAGAAACGAGCGGAGAGTGATGGATGGACTCCGAATCAACCGCCGTAGGTAGGGTAAAGACCGCCCTGGTTTTCGACCAGGGGGGAAGCCGCCTGGCGGTTATTTCAAGCATCCTCGCGCGGGTTCGAACAAAGGCTAGCCCAGTCCGGTTGTCCGTAACCGGCCCCACAGTATTCTCATCCAGTGTCATCCGGCATTTCGAGCATACCGTCCTCGCCACAGTCGACCGTGTCACTCATGAGCTGGGCCAAGAATCGAAGTCCTTTGAACTATCGGTGGTAAATCTCGGTGCTGCTTCGCTGCTCGGAGTCGGTATGGATATCTCAGGATTCTCGGCCGATGCCGCGGTCATGTTGGCGCTGTTATCAGCGGCATTGGACCTCCCTTTCCCCCGATCCCTTGCCATTACCGGGCACGTGGCCTCAGTTGATGGAGATATCAGACCAGTAGAAAGCCTCGCGGCCAAGCTCGCCGCCGCTCTTGAAGACTCTACGATTCGCCACTTTATCTGTCCATCCACTGTAGCCGATGAGTCCCTTCGGGTCTTCACTCCCCAAGAAATGCAGGGTATCGACGATGCCATTACCGAAGCGAAGAGCCGGATCCAGATTACCGGGGTAAAGGACATCAACGACTTGGTCAGGGCATCGATCACTGATGAAGTCATAATCATCTCCGGGCTTCGGAGCGGTTTCTTCGGGCTGGAAGCGGTTCCCGGCCCTCGGACAAATCCTGTGGAGCATGTCGTTGGTTACCTTGTCCAGGACAATGAGAACAGGTTCTGGCGTGTTCTTGAACACCATCTCCTCACCGAGAGATGCGACAAAGCCCATGATCTCCTGCTCAAAAGGGCGGAATTTCAAATAAGCCGTAAGGAGTACCCCGCTGGATTCGGGCAGAAGCTCTTACGGCTGGTTCAATCTCTGCCTCCCTCGGTAAGGCGGCTCAAGATACTACTCCCCCTGCTTACCATGGAAAATTGCCTGGAGCTCTCCCGGTATTCCCGAAAGAATGATCACAAGGATGTGGAGCTTCTTATCAACGCCGCCCTGGGAAAGGTCGCCAAAAAGAAAGTTGAAGTTGAGAAGCTGTCATCCCGCGCCGCAATCTCGGATGAGGCTTCCACAGCTGCTGACACCGTCCTTGACCTGATAAGCACAGAGACCTTGGCCAGAAAGATCGGCCTTCCAATTGACGCTGCACGTGCCTCGTATGTAATGGAAGACGTGATCCTCGACTCCCGCGATGAATTCCTGGACACCATATCCGCATTCTATATTCATCTTCTTCGGCATATTAACTCGATCTCCGGAACGGTTGATCTTCGGGATGCAGCATCTGATGCCTATTACCTGCTCGACAAAGCCTTCAAGGATAAGGGAGGAGCCGATTCTGCATGGGCCGAAGTCCGCCACGGGACCAAGGGTGGACTGCGGTTTGTCATCGACGTGATAACCGAGCAGTTTAAAACAGAGCAGCAGGCAAAATACATAAACCGCATCTTCAAGGAAATCGTGGATCCCCTCAAGTGGGACGCCAGGAAGGCGCTTATGGCGGCCTTCCTTGACCGCATCGGACCCCACTTGCCAGAAGCGATTCGTTGTCAACCTGCCGGGCGGTATGCCCGTCATTACGAACCGATCGTCCGGATCTACATCAAGTC
>CAZSUQ010000710.1:0-3332 GCA_964609935.1 uncultured Thermodesulfobacteriota bacterium
CCCCGTGTGCTCGCCGTTTTCGGTGATCAGGTACTCGGACTGCATGGATACGGATGACACGATCTCGCTTTCCGGGTCGTAATGTACGTATGGCGGGAGGGTGCATTGCGGTGGCGCGGGATCCCGGTGTGAAGCCAGCAGGACGCTCGCCTCCCTTCCGTCTGTTGGATCTCTGAGGTCCAGTGCCACAACGGACGAGGTTCCCTGGAGTTGACCGGGGTCACACCCCTGCTCACCCGCATCCCTGGCCATGAAGAGAATCACGTCCTGGGGACCCAGCCTGCGGTTGCTTCTCCATCCGTTGTTTCTTTTCCCGTACGGGAAGATCCAGTCGCCTTCCCTGGTTCTCTCATCCACCTGAAAGCGGACAGGGCTCCAGGCTCCTTCTTGGCACGTGTAGAGGCGCAGGTTCTTCAACTCGTCCCCCATGAATGCGGAAGGAACCCACTCTCCTTTGACGAGAACAGGGTCAGGGAACCGCTGGAGACGGCCTTTGCTTCGATCAAGGGGTTTTGAAAAGGTTTCCAGTCCAAGGGTGGACCGGGGAACCAGGAGAAAGGTCGCTTGCAGGCAGACCAGGGCAATCACCAGCCCGCATATTGCATGAAACTTCGTGGCGAGAGCGGTGGAAGCATGGAAGATTCGGACCCAGAGGGAGAAGCGAGGCTGCAAGAAGCATCTGTGGAGAAAGTGGAAAGGATCGTAACGGTGAGTCCTCATGTTCACGTCGGCCCGTGGGTTTCCGACCATCAGAACAAGACCTTTCCCTCTCGCCCGGTTTCGGGTCCCGTGAACGTGCAGGCAGGCCGAACGCTATTCGAAGCCCAGCCAGGTGGTGATGTTGCTTACGGGCTCACGCGTGGTTTCGATCCTGTTTGCAGGAAATTCCCAGTCAGGATAGCCGACGGCCACGGCCATCATGATACGCTTGGAGTCCGGTATGCCCATGACCTCTCTCAAAACGCCCGGAAACTGAACGCCCTGGTCCTCGATGCAGGTGCCCAGCCCATGGTGCAAGGCAGCCAGGCAAAGGGTCTGCATGGCCGCGCCCACGTCGAGCACCGGCCCGCTTTCGGAGAGGGATCGGTCCGCCACCAAGAAAATGACCGCCGGAGCGTCGAAGAACCTGAACCCCTTCTCCCACCACCATTCCCGTTTCTCCTTGTCTTCCCTTTTGATGTCCATGAGCCCGTAAAGCTGCTTGGCAAGCTCCACCTGGCGCTGCCGGTAAACGCTTTCCCTGGGCCAGCCCACAACCAGAAGCTCGGGCTCGATGGGCACGCCGGACCGGAGGCTCTCGATGTTCTTCTCTTTCAGGGTCTCCAGGGGCCCTCCTGTGACAACGAAAAATTCCCATGGCTGGCTGTTCATGGGGGAAGGTGCCCTGCAGGCGGCCTCCAGGACCTCGGTGAGAATGTCCCTGCTCACGGGTGTGGGTTTGAATCCCCGTATGCTCTTTCTCTTTCGGATGGCTTCCAGAACGTCCACGGCCTGACTCCTGTTCAGCTGGGTTGGGTGGTGCGTGTGATATCCGGGCTATGATTAGTCCCAAAACAAGCGAGTATTCCTACTACGGCTGACGAGATAGCCGAATCTACAGGCTGTACTCCCTCCGGGTTCCTCAACGTACGTGTGAGTACGATTCGTCGCCCTTCGGTCCGTGCAGCCTGCATCTCCGACCATCTCGTCACCCTCGTTACGAAATACTCGCTTGCTTTGGGACTACTTGTACCGGGCTTTTGCAAGCAAGAGTATCTTATAGGCGTTTGTCAGGCGAATAAACCTCTCGTGGGAGCCGCCCTGGTCCGGGTGGCAGTCCAGGGCCCTCTTCCTGTAAACCTGGGCGAGGTCCCTCTTGCTGAGCCGTGGATAAGCGGATTTCTCTATGGCCAGGATCGAACAGGCTTCATCAACGGACAGGTCCGGCCCCCTCTTGGGCGGACTCCGGTGAGCCCTGTGCCGGTGCATGAAATCCTCCGCGTAGGCGCTCCCAAAGTCGGGGACAAAAAACTCGTGGTCAAAGTACATGATCACGTATCGCACGAGGGAGGGATGAAGGCCGTCCGAGATCTCAGCTTCCGGAAAGAGGCCCGGATCCTCATAGATCCTGCAGACCTCCTCGAGAAACGCCCTGTCCATTTGCTCCGGCTCCATGGCCTGGGGAAAACGGGAAGCCAGCGGGCTCGAGAAATGCTTCTGGAGGTTGAAAACGGAGTAGACGTACATCTTCCGTTTCGAAGGCTCGAGACGCTGCTCCATCTCCAGGAACTGCTGCTCGATCTCGTCCCTGGATTTTCGCAGCAGGTGGTTGTACAGGGGAAGTGAATAGCGGGCGATCTTGCGGGGATCAAAGGGGCCGTAACGAAGAAAGTACAGCCTCATCTTGTCAAAAAGGGGAATCCCTTTCTGAAGGTGGGCCAGCTTCTCCTTATCGATCCGTTGAGATCTCCCTTTCGGCTTCCTGGGGGAAAACCTCCCTATTGCAACCCTCACCTCAGGGGAGAGAAAGGAGAAGAAGACCTTTTCCAGGTCCTCCTGGCTGAACACCACCTCCTTCACGCAGAGAGCGTCCTCCACGGTCTCGTCAATGAAGTAGGAAACACCTCCGGGATAATGCACCCACACCGATGGGTCTTCTCCCAAGTCGAACAGGTTTCTGCTCTTCCAGTGCGTCCCCTCACAAAAGGACTCCCGAATGAAGTACCGGGTTCGTGCACCCATGGTTTCCCTGGCGAGATACAATGGCCTTGCTCTCTCTTGGGCTTTCGCTGCGAGAATCTCCTTTTTCGAAGTCTCCGCGGGGAATCCTTACTTTTTTCACGCCCTTTTAGGATGCTGGAACCCTGAAAGAGATGCAAGGATCGGCCTTGCCGCTGCCAGGGCCTTGCTTCATAATGGAAACCGATTCAACCGGCCCGGTCACGGGGCAGGCCAAATCCTTCGAATGCTCAAGAGGATTCAACTGAACAGCGGGCAACACTTGATAAGGAGATCCTGTCATGAAGCGATTGGTCCTTTTCGCCTTTCTCCTTTTCTCTGGCATCCCGCTCACAGGCTGCATCGATTTCGACCTTGATGGGGTTCTGAACCCGGAGGACAACTGCCCCTTTGTGGCAAACCCGGAACAGGCGGACTCGGACGGAAACGGCATCGGGGATACGTGCCAGTTCGTACCCAAGGACACGGACGGCGACGGGATCGACGACAGCATGGACAACTGCCGCTACGTGGCCAATGCCGACCAGGCAGACGGGGATGAAAACGGTGTGGGCGACGCCTGCGATGATGCCATGCGGAGCACGATCGTGGAGGTGCTGGGCGAGATCGCCGGG
>CAZSUQ010000711.1:0-3326 GCA_964609935.1 uncultured Thermodesulfobacteriota bacterium
GGATGATCATCAAGCCGGGTAAGTTCGAAGGGGTCTTTACGATTGAACTGGAGCCAAAGGAAGACCATCGAGGATTCTTCATGAGGGTTTACGATGAGAAGATCCTTGCCGAACAGGGTCTGAACAGGAAATGGGTGCAGGAGAATCACTCCCTGTCAAAGGAGAAGGGCACACTGCGCGGGTTTCACTTCCAGTTCCCGCCTCACACGGAAAGCAAGCTGGTCCGGGTCATCAGTGGAGAGATCTTCGACGTCTTTGTGGACCTGCGAAAGGGGAGCCCCACCTTCGGACAGTGGGATCACATCATCCTCTCGGCAGAGAACAAGACCTGCCTGTGCATCCCCAGGGGGTTCGCCCACGGGATGTGCACCCTGACCGAGAACTGCGTCATGCTCTACAAGGTGGATAATTACTACGCGCCGGACAGTGAAGGGGCCATCCACTGGAAGGACCCCGATCTCGGCATCGACTGGCCCCTGGAGGGGGAACCGGTTCTGTCGGAAAAGGACGCCAAGGCCGGCAGCTTCAAAAACTTTATCGATCGATTCGGCGCGATCGACGTGTAGCGGATGAGGGGGAGGAACCTTGAAAACGTTGGCCGTGATCATTCCCGCCTACAACCGACCTGAATTGCTCAAGGAGGCGATCCAGGCGACAACGGACCAGTCCTATCCTCCAACGGAGATCGTTGTTGTGGACAACGCCTCCCGGATACCGGTGAGCCGTTCCCTGGGTTCCTGGCTGGACGACAAGAAAACGGTCACGCTCCTTCGGGTGGAGCCCAATGTGTGGGGAGGAGGGGCCTTCTACGAGGGGCTGAAATACGCGTTTCAGAAGGGATTCGACGGCTACATGTTCTTTGACGACGATGCCGAACCCGGTAAGGACTGCATCAAGAACCTGATGGCGCACTTCTCGGATGACGTGGGATTTGTGGCGCCCCTGGTTTACGACAGTGTTGCGGAAGCGTACCAGCTGTTCCAGAACAAGAAGATGTCCAAGGGGCACCTCTACGACATCCCGATCTTCCCGGACCCCCAGAGCATAACCACCGAGGACCGGATCAAGGTGGATGCGAATGCCACCACCGGGATTCTTGTGAACCATCTGGCCATTCAAGAGGCGGGCAATCTCAACAGGCACCTGAAGACTTACGGCGACGACACCGAATTCGCCCTTCGAATCAACAGGAAATTCGATAGTTATCTCGTGCCAAAGGCCCTGCTGATCCACAAGGTCCAGCCATCGGATATCAGCACCCAGCCCTTGAAGAACTATTACTGGGTCCGCAACCGGTTCTTCATCATCAGGAACTATTCGCACAGGAAGTACATGGCGCAATATGCGCTGGAGACCGCCTGGGACGCAACCAAACGGATGGTGCGCCGAGGATCCTTCAAGACGAGCTTTTACCGCCTCTACGCCATATGGGAAGGGATCATGGGAACGATCCCCGCAGAGACCGTGGAGGAGAGCCTTTACAAACAGACACCGGATGTCAAGGTGACCGTTGAGAAACAGGCCGGATGATTTCCTGAAATGAAGTACATAAACACGCGATCCTTTGTGAATAAGCATGTGAACCGCCTCGAGATCAGGGGCAAACGCACCCGCCTCCTCTCGAGGCCGGTCCACATATCGCTGGAACCTACGCTTCAGTGCAATTCCAATTGCATCATGTGCAACCGGAACGCGGTGAGAGGGGAAGAGGTCAAGCGGGGAGGATTCCTGTCCTGGTCCGTGGTGGAGGCCTTGCAGCCGTTTCTGCGGTGGTCGGAAACGGTTCTCTTTGGGGGGTTCGGGGAGCCTCTGCTCCACCCCGAATATGTTCCCATGCTGCGCTACATCAAGAAGCAGGGGCCGGAGGTGTACTTTTTTACCAACGGGCTGCTCTTGACCCCGGAGATAGCAAAGGGATTGCTGGATGCCGGGGTTGATCAGGTCTCCGTGTCCTTCGGCGGGGCAAGCCCGGAGACCTACAAGAGGATCCGTGGTGTGGACATGGCGGGGATCGTGAAAAACCTGAAGGATTTCAATACGTTGCGAAAGGAACACCCTGCTTCGAAAACGCGGGTCCATCTCAACATCGTGGCCATGAACTCCGTACTGAAGGAACTGGAGGAGATCGTCTCGCTTGCATCGGAGCTCGGAATCGAAGAGATCGCACTGCCCAATCTGAGCGTCCAGAGGGATGACCTGTCACACGAAAGCCCGTGGAACGATCTGGACAATGCCCGCCGGCTCCTGTCTTCTGCAGAGGAGCAGGCCCGGACGCACGGGATTCGGCTCGTTCCACCGGACCTCACCATAAAGCAAGCCATGTGCTATCAACTGTTCAAGTCCATCACCGTAACGTGGGACGGCCTGGTCTTGAGTTGTCCGCTGGAAAGGTACATCGTGGGAGACGTAAAGGAGACGACCGTTCAAGGGATCTGGAACAACGGTGCCATGGTCGAACTCCGCCGGAAAACCCTTGATAAGGGCATGGAAAACGTTTGCCCGAATTGCCTTTGCTGGGACAACCGTCCCGGGGCCTTCCTGAAACCGAATCCGAACTCACGTGAATTTGCAGAGGATTTGAGGGCCATCGATTCGTGAACAAGCATACGGCTGCAACATCCGGATCCAGCAAGCTCCTGCTGAGTGTTCTCGGCTACGCCGCGATCTTCGTGACCTGCTATTTCCTTTCGGACATGGTCCTGGAGGGGAGGTTGCTCGGTTTCTTTGCCCTCGTCATCGGGGTTCCGCTCTTCTTCCTGATGATGAAATACCCTATTCTGTTGATCCTGGCGTTTTTCTTTTACTACAACACCATATTCACCTACAAAGAGTTCCCCATTCCCCTCGTGGGGGGGATCGACATCCTGCCACCGGAGATCCTCATCTTCGTTGCCTTCTTCCTGATCTTCAAGGGCAGGGAAGTGACATTGAAAAACGTTTTTGCCGAGACCCCGCCCCCTTTGCGAAGGGCTTTTCTCCTTTTTTTATGCGCGGTCAGCCTGTGCATCGTGTGGAATATAGGCTTTCTTGGCGTTCCGTTGATGGGGGAGGATCTGAGCGCAGCCAGTACGATCCGGCGGTTCTTCTCCTACCTGATCTTCTTCGTTGTTTTGCAGTTCATCAATACAGAGAAGAACATGAATAAGTTGTTTCTGTGCCTGGTCGTTCTCGCCATGATCAGCACGGTGCTGCACGTGGAGATCTTTTTTTCCAAGGGTGAGAGCTTCCTCTTGAAGCATTTCCCTGCGTTCACGGCATCGCAGAAACCTATTTTCTATGACGATTACTCCTTCTTCACATCCAGTTACATGAGAACCAGCAATCCT
>CAZSUQ010000712.1:0-3319 GCA_964609935.1 uncultured Thermodesulfobacteriota bacterium
GCTCAAGGGCCTCCTGGTTTCCATGGACATGAAATCCGCACTGATCACGGGCGAGATCTACGAGAAAGGCGTGGACTACCTCTCTGTGTACCGGCAGCTTAACGAGATCCGCCACAGGTATTCGGACGAGGACTTGAGCATCCACATCAACGGTTTTGCCATGGTGGTGGGCTTTGTTAACGACGCCCTGCCCAAGATCGTGGCCCTGTTCGGCCTTTCGATCCTGATCACCTTCCTCGTCCTGTGCAGGTGTTTCCGGCACATCCGGCTTGCCCTGCTTCCCCTCTGTTCCGGCGGGCTCAGTGTTCTCTGGTCCCTCGGCATCGCACGCCTGATCGGCCTGTCCATGGATCCCATGACCACGATTGTGCCCTTCCTCGTCTTTGCCATCGGCGTGAGCCACGGGATCCAGATGGTCAAGCGTTACCTGGAAGAATGTGCAACACACCCGGAGGGCTACGATGCAGCCATGCATGCCCTGTCGGGGCTGATGGTGCCCGGTGTAGTGGCCCTCACCACCGACGCCGTGGGCTTCCTCACCATCCTGTTTGTTCCCATCGGCGTGATACGGGAACTGGCCGTCATGGCCGGCATCGGCGTGGCATGCATCCTTGTGGCCAACATCCTGGCGCTCACCCTGATCCTGTCCTTCTTCCCGAACCTTTTGACCCTGAAGCCGGAACCGGCCGGGCAGCCTTCCGTGCCCTTGGTGAACAGGGCGCTCACCGGTATCTCGCAGATGACCTGCGGAAGGAATGCCATCCGGGTGTTTGCCGTGTCCTTCATCCTCTTCCTGATCGGCATCTTCTCCGCACGCACCATGACCGTGGGCGACGTCAACCCCGGGGAACCGCTCCTGTGGGAACATTCCACCTACAACAGGGATGCGGCAAAGATCATGGCCGACTTCATGCTGGGGATCGACTGGCTCTCCGTGGTGGTGGCAGGCGATGAAGACGGCACGTGCAAGAAATACGATATCGTGCAGGCCATGGAAGACTACGAGTGGGAAATGGGAAAGATCCCGGGTGTGACCGTGGTGATCTCGCCGCTCATCCTGGCCAGGGCGGTGAACGAGATGCTTCACGAGGGGGATCCTCGCTGGCGCATACTGCCCAGGGACCAGAGAAAGCTGGGCTACATCATGCTCTGTGCAGGAAGCGACGACGACACGGAATTCATGAACATGGGCTGCCAGGACATGAATATCCGAATCTTTCTGAGCGACCACAGGGGAGACACGATCCGAAGGGTGATCCGGGAAACAAAGGCCTTCATCCGGAACACCCCGCTTAACGGAGCCCGGTTCGTCCTAGCCGGAGGAAACGCCGGCGTGATGGCGGCCACCAATGAGGTGGTGGGTGAGGCACAGATCCCCATGCTCCTGTTGATCTACCTGTGCATCTTCCTCCTCTGCCTCCTCATGTTCCGCAACCTGAAGGCCCCCCTGTTCATCCTGGCACCCCTGATCCTTGTCTCGGTACTGGCCACAGCCTTCATGAAGGCCTTTGGCCTCGGCCTGAACGTGAACACGCTCCCTGTGGCATCCCTGGGTGTGGGTATCGGTGTGGATTACGGCATCTACATCTATTCGAGGTTGACCGAGGAGCGAAAGCGACATGCGCGTTTCTCGGACGCGGTGAGGGTCACCCTGCACACGACAGGTGCGGCCGTGCTCTACACGGCCCTGACCCTGAGTGCAGGCGTGCTCACATGGCTGCTGTCGGACCTGAAGTTCCAGGCGGACATGGGGCTTCTTCTTGGATTCATCTTCATCGGCAACATGGTCGGTGCCCTTCTCCTGTTGCCTGCCCTGGTCTACCTGTTTGATGCCAAAAGGAAGGAGATACAAAACCCAATTGTTGACTAGCTGGGGAGAAAAAAGATGAGAAGAAGAATCCCGGTGCTCTTCATGCTCACGTTCCTTTTTGCCTCTGTGCCGTCGCCCGTGCAGGGATACGATTTCACCCTGGGAAAGCACATCGAGGTGTTCCTGAAAGGGGATCTCACCTACACGCTGCGCGTCCGAACGGAAGACCAGGACCCCAGCCTGGTGAGGGTGGCGGCAGGCGACTGGAACTTTGAGAAGGGGGATCTTGTGAACAACAGGATCATCGGACGTCTCGAATTAACGGCATCGACCTCGCACCTGCTCCTTTTCTTCCGGGGGGAAGCCTTCTATGACGACGTTTTCAGAGACACGGACAGGTTCCGTGATCTCGCGGCCAAGTTCAGCCCGACGGCCGGTCTCGGCTATGACTTCGACCGGGCCGAAAGGCATGCTTTGTACAACGTTACCGATGCCCTGGAATACTATCTCGAAGGGAACTTCCGCGACTGCACGTTCCGGCTCGGAAGGCAGGTTGTGAACTGGGGCGAGTCCATTGCCCCGATCTTCGCCGTGGCCGTGAACACGGTGAGCCCCTTCTTCGGTGCCAGGGTCGCGGCCGCGGGGTACACGCTACGGGATTACCAGGTGCCCACGCTCATGGCCTGGGGGAGTTACGAAGCCACACCCACGCTCTCCTTCGAGGCTGTCTGGGCCCCGGATTACGACCCCAGGTACACGATGCCCGTGGCGGGAACCTTTGCGAGCTTTGCCAATGCCTTCGGCTTCGGGCAGGACGGCTCGGTGGACGACCGGAGGCCCGAGGACTTCGAAGACGAGCAGCAGGGGGGTGTGGCGATCCGGAAACGATTCCCCAGGCTCAAGAACATGGAGCTCGGCCTCTACTATTATCACCACCTGAGCCGTAGTCCTGCCGTCACCTTTGACCCCAAGACCATGCCCAGGCCGGCTGCCACCTACGAGCATGTGGACATGGTGGGCATGAGCTTTGCCCACGTAATTGACCGCCTGGGGCTTCAGATCCAGGGGGAGCTCGCCTACAGGCCGAACGATGTTCTTCAGAGGGACCTCATCATCGAGTCCCCCTTCCTTGCCTGGCAGCTCGGCATCGATCCGGGCGAGAGCTTCGGTCCTGCAGGAGGGTTCGAGACCGGACAGACGCTGAACTGGGTGTTCGGCGGCTCCAGGCTCTTCTCCAATGTGCTCGGCTTTACGCCCTGGGTCGTTTCCCTCACGACCATTTATGAGATTTACGGAGGCATCAACCTCGACTATGAAAAGGACAAGCACTTCTCGGATCCGCAGTTCCGGTTTTACTATTTTACCAGCCTGCCCTTTTCAAACGCGGACATGATCGACAACACGACGGTAACGCTCCAGTTCGATGCCACGGGCACGCTGCACGAAGAACAGAACTCGCTTCACCGGTTCAGCGGATCGCTCAAGGTTAAATACGGGGATCACCTGGAG
>CAZSUQ010000713.1:0-3308 GCA_964609935.1 uncultured Thermodesulfobacteriota bacterium
ATGCAGATGACAACTCTCTGTTTACCGAGCACTTCAGGAGTGGCGGGTTGATATCATCAAAGAATCTCTATACGGGGTTGTTCCCCATGAAGCTGAAGTAACTCTCCCCTGTGGATGTACTGGAATACCAGAAGAAGATCGATCGCCACATGAAGAAACAATTCCTCTTCAAGAGTGCCCTCATGCCTTCCGTGTGGAGGGAACTGATCACTTCATCCGGAATGAGGAGGCAGGCCGTATCGGTTTTGAAAAAGCATTTCAATCCTTACAGGACGTAACATGTACAAAGAATTGAAGTTTGGAACCAACTATATTTGGAACAATCTGTTACTGAGTCTTTCCATCAAAACAGGAAAATGTCTTACGAAACCCTGTCAGGTTTATCTCATCTGGACGGGCATCTGCAACTTTTCCTGTCCCATGTGCAAAGTCCAGGAATGGAAGGAAAAGATGTCAACAGATGTGATCGAAGACCTGATCGATCAGCTCAGCAGTTGGGGCGTGCCGAAATTTGTCATCGCTGGTGGGGAACCGCTTCTGTTCAAAGATGAGTTCTTGGGCATTCTTGAATATGCAAATCGCAAAGGATTGCTGACGCATTTTTCAACAAACGGAACCCATCTCGATCGGCAGTTCTTTCTGGATTATTCAAACATCGGCGGAGGGCAAATCACCCTTTCCCTGGACGGAGCAACAAAGAAGACCCATGACCTCTCGAGAAACTACACCGGTGCCTTTGATATCGCCATGCATGCCATCGAAGCGTACAAAAGCCTGAGACTGAAGAATTTAACCTTGAAGATCCAACCGGTGTTGACAAACAACAACCTCGATGAAATTGTTCCGATCTTTGAGATGGCAAGGGAATGCGGAGCCCTCTTTTCCGTTCAAGCCTATGATCCCATGGACTTCGACGTTCTCAGCAAGGAGATTTCTCTTTCCGAAATAAGAGAAAAAGATCCCTTCTGGGTGAGTCAAGAGAACTTTCCTGTTCTGGAAAGGGTGATTGAATCGCTTATAGAGCGAAAGAGGAAGCATCCCGGTGTCCTCTTGAACACCACAGAAACTCTCAAGGACATCGTTCTATATTTTGAAAGAAGATTGAATTTCGCAGGGAAATGCCTGGTCGGTTACACGTCTCTTTTCATCGTGCCCGATGGGCATACAACCATGTGTCTCTATGGAAACATCGGGGACATTCACAAGTCGTCCCTCAAGGAATTATGGTACTCCGAGAAGTTTGATCGCATCAGAAAGCAGATGCTGGCATGCGACAGGCCTTGCCTGAACGGCTGTGCCCAGAGATACAGTACCGGAAAGATCATCTATGAGGGCGTCAACCATGTGAAACGGAGACTGGCGGGTTAGCGAGTAGCCGAAAAGGCGTTGTACCACAACGTTGCATGGCCCTCCAGGACGCAGAACAGGAGCAATGGTTTTGTCATGTTGCGGAAGGCAAGGGTCAAGGGGCTTTTACCTTACTCTTGTGTCCAGAATGAAGACTGTCTCTTGAGGTCAGGATCTGGGTGAGGAAAAAGAGAAAGTGGAGGTACCGCACATAGTAATAATGGCGGTCCGGCCGCCGGGTAACCCGAACATAGAGGAGAAGCCCCAAGATCCAGGGAGCTCGAATGAGCCGATTCAGAATCTTGACTCCTGCGAGTCCCTTCAAGCCGACTTTTTTTAAAAAACGTCTCCTTAAGGGGAGCGTCAGGCATCGCCTTGCAAAAGGAAAGAGACGTGGGTAGGCAATGAAGAGAGGATAGAGGCTGTGAAGGGTCTCAAAGGCTCGAATCTGGGCAAATTTCAAGGCGGACCTGGAATAGTTGGTCATAACCTGATCAGAATCGCCGTCAAAGTACCCCTGTTCGATTGCGTCCCTGGAAAGTTCGGTGCCCGGAAAGGGCTGGAAGAAGGAAAACCCGGAAAAATCGGGCTGGCATGCCAGGTTGAGGTCGATCGTCTCCATCACCGTGTCGAGGTTCTCGCCTGGAATCGCCAGCATGTTCTGTGTGATGAAGTGTATGCCGTTTTTCCTGAGAACTTTGCATGACGCAAGGATCTGCCCATTCGTCATCTTCCTTTTCAGGACCTCGGTACGAATCCGGTCGTTTCCGGACTCGATTCCGATCGCCACCAGCACACAGCCGGCCTCTTTCAGGAAGGAGCCCATCTCCTCGTCAAGGAGCTTGGCACGGACCCAACAGCTGAAGGGGAGCCCCACCTCCTGCGCGTACCGGACGGCGAACTCGCGAACCCATTCCTTTTTGAGAATGAACGTGTCGTCGACAAAGCTCACCATCCCCATGCCCCCGAGCCTCTTTACGCTTTGCAGTTCAGCTAGGACATTGTCGAGCCCACGCCTCCTTACGTACCGGCCTTTGGCCATTTTCTTTGCGGCATGGTTGAAACAGTACGAGCAGGCAAAGGGACATCCTCTCCCTGAAATGAAGAACCGTTGACCGAGCCAGGAGAGTCGAGACACCTGGCGGACCAGGTTCCTGTCGGGGAAGGGAATGGAATCCAGGTCCTCTCGAAAAGGCCTGCAGGGATTCTTGTGGATCGTCCCGTTCCTCTTGATCCAGAGGTTCTCAATCCCGGAAATTTCCCGCCCTTGGGACATCCCGTTCAGCAGCTCAAGTAGCGCCTTTTCGCCTTCTCCTAGACAGACGATATCGACCCCCTCGTCCTGGATGACATCCGGGAAAAAGGTGGGATGAGGGCCACCAAAGATGATCGGTGTGTCCATATCTCTCTTGAGTGTCCTCGCGATCTCCAGGAAGGCCTTGTGCATACCGGTCGTCGCGCTGATACCGATCAGATCGGGGTCGTACTGCTTCACGCGGTCGACCAGGCCGTTCCTTCTCCTGTCCGCAAGGAAAACCGCCGTTTCGTGGCCCGCTTCTTTCAAGGTCGACGAGAGGTACATGAGATTGAGGGGGGCGGTGTAGAACTGGATATTTTTTACGATGAATGCAACTCGCATGGCGACATGACCTCCTTTCCGAGGTCCAGCGCACCGTCAGGCAGGCAAGGATTCGAAGCCCTGCGCAACAGGCCAGATTCGTTTCATCGTAAAAGATTGATTTAAAAAAAGCGAAGGGAGATTCAAATCTTGTGGACAATCCCGGTACGGATCAGATTGCGGTTCAGTCCCTGGTGGATGAATACGGCGTTCAGGCATTCCTCTCCGGCCACGACCATTTGTACTCTATGTCGGAATATAAGGATGTGAAATACATGCTGGCTGGATCCGGCACGCCGAAGCTCCGGGCTGATTGTCTAAACAAATATTATCTTCCATGGAA
>CAZSUQ010000714.1:0-3306 GCA_964609935.1 uncultured Thermodesulfobacteriota bacterium
AATGATTACGTTTCCAGGGAAATTCTTTCTGTTGCCGGTCCTGGGATCTTTGCTGTGCATTCTCCTGTTCAGTGCGTGCAACCCCGAGGAGATCGAGATTCCCCCGCCGGCCGCCTTTGTCACCATCTCCGGCACGGTGCTCGCCCTCACGCTGCCCCTCCCTGCTCCGCTGCCGGATGCCACCGTGGAACTGCTGGACGGAAGCCTGTCCACCACCAGCGGCCCGGACGGATCCTGGACCCTGGAGAACGTGCCCACAGGTCAGGACCCGGTGATCAAGGTCACGGCCGAAGGTTCCCCCTTTGACTATCTCCCTGCATACAACACCTTCCCCCTCTCCCTGAATCTGATGAAGTACGACCTTCAGATCATGGACCCCTGCCTCTATCTGATCATGGTGCTGGATCATGTTCTCGCCGGCGCTTCCCTTGACGACCTGTGCCTGGTCTTCGGGGTGGTGGTGGGATTCACCAGCATGGATCCTCTTGTTGTCCAGCCCCTTGCAGGGGCCAAGGTGAGTGTGCAGCCGGATTCCCTCGATGTCGTCTACCTGAGTGAAGAAGGCATGGGGGATCCCTCTCTGATCGAGACGAGCTCCATAGGTGCATTCATCGTGGTGGTTCCGGACGCAAACACCATCACGGAGATCATGCTCACAGGAACACTGCCCGGCTCCATGCTGGTGGGCCCGCCGGTCCAGCCCACGTTCCCCGGAGGCTTCGTGCCGGCAGGGCTCGTCGATCCCTTCTATGTCCCATAAACACGACGCAAAAAAAGCCCGATTCCCGGATCAGCACCGAAACCCTGCCTGATGAGAAGATGTTGAGGAACTCCTCATGAACAAGGCCTCCCCCATCGCAGCGCGCACACTGCCCGACCCGTCCTTTGACAAGAAGTTCGGCCTGATCGCTTACGGTCTCCTGGCGGTGGCGATCATCGCTTCCACCTACCTCCACCACGCCCAGCCCCATGTCCTCCGCGTTCCCAGCAACACGGACGTCACGGCCTGGACCCATCCGGCCTTTGAAGACACAGCCCTTTACGACAGGCTGACCGAGGGCGAGAAGCAGAAGCTGCTCTCCGAGGGTGTGCCTTACGGAAACGATCTCGTGGCCCAGTTTCTTCTCGGCGACCTGTTTACCATCATCATGGGAATCCTCTGCTTCCTCCACGCAAGAAGGCACTTCAGCTTCTGGATGGCCTCCTGTTTTCTCATCGGCTCCTTTGTGTTCACGGGCCTGGAAGAGTCCATGTGGATCCTGCTCGGGCGCTTCATTCCGGAAACGACCGTCAACCCGCTGGGCCAGCAGGTCTGCGGCACCTACTGGTTCACCAAGGGCACCTTCTGGTTTCTGGAGACACCCATCACGGCCTGCATCGGCTGGTTCTTTCTCGCTTATTCCTGTGTGCTGACGGCCGGCAAGGTCTTCCCACGGATGGGCCTGCTGGGCCGGGCGGCCGTGGGCGGCTTCATCGCCATGGGGATCGACCTCTGGATGGACCCGGTAGTCACCTCACCGGAGATTGTGAGCTGGGTGTGGGCCAAGGGAGATGTCTTCCTCTTCTTCGGCATCCCGCACACGAATTTCGTGGGGTGGTTCCTGCTCATCTTCCTTTTTGCCATCTTCTGGGAGAAGCTGCCCGACATGGAGCAGAGATGGGGCCGGGCAAAGGCAACCGGGATCTTTTTTCTTGTGATCTTTCTGACCGAGATCTGCATCCTGATCTTCTTTGCGGTCTGGATGCAGCTGCTGGGGAACCTCCTTGCGCTCCTGGGCGTGGAGGGCGTGCTCCAGATCCCGAAAGGATGGTAGCGGTGTGATCAGGTTTCAGCGACCTGCTGTTTCCGTGCTGGTTCTCTTTTTGATTGCCTGCCCGGCCTGGGGATATGACGACCCCGTCTGGACCTTTGACTTCCGGGAGGTCTTCTATGACGCAGACTTTGTCAGCCCCGGGGATGCCGTGATCGTGGGCGGGCACGGCCACATCCTTGCAACCCACCACAGGCACAGGAAGCTCTGGAGTCCCAGGGGCTCGGGCACAAAGGAGGTGCTCACGTGCCTCGACTTCGTGGACGGAGAACACGGCTGGGCCGCCGGCCACGGAGGCATCATCCTCCACACCGCAGACAGCGGACGGACATGGGAGGTCCAAC
This sequence comes from uncultured Thermodesulfobacteriota bacterium, assembly GCA_964609935.1. Classification (GTDB taxonomy): domain Bacteria; phylum Desulfobacterota; class DSWW01; order DSWW01; family DSWW01; genus CAYTRL01. Next base: position 2,156 of record CAZSUQ010000714.1, read on the forward strand.
GCGCCTCGTCACCCGGGAACCAGCCCATCTTTGACATCCAGTTCGTCTCGAAGCGTGTTGGGTATGCCTGCGGGGCCTACGACACCCTCCTGAAGACGGAAGACGGCGGGAAAAGCTGGGGATCCCTGTCTATGGGCAGGGACAACATCTACAACGGCCTTTTCTTCCTTGATGAAGAGACCGGTTACCTTGTGGGGGAGTTCGGCACGGTCCTTCGTACAACCGACGGCGGCAGGTCCTGGGAGCGGATCGACCCGGGCGGCTTTCAGGGCTCGCTGTTCGGCATCTTGCTCCCTGACCCTGAAACGATCCTGGTCTTTGGAATCGCAGGCAAGGTCATGCGCTCTGAAGACAGGGGCCGCACCTGGACGGATCGATCTCCAGGCGTTCACGCTTCTCTCTTCCGCGCTGCAATCAGCGGGGAGGAAATCCTTCTCGTTGGAGGATCCGGTGTCATCCTCCACAGCAACGACGGCGGCAGGAGCTTTGTTCAGAGGAATGACAAGGACCTGACCACCTTTGCCGGTGTCTGTGCACATCCGGAAACGGGTTTCCTCCTTGTGGGAGAAAAGGGGAAGATCCTGCGTCTCCACAACCCGGGAAAAGAGTGGCCGTAAAGAATCCCGGCCCTGAGGACCAGGTTCTATTCATGCAACGGATTTGAGATGGAAACAGGAGCCCTCTTGAATCGAGCAGCCAAAATCATCTTTGCGCTCCGCTTCCCCCTTCTGGCCCTGATGGCCCTTGTTACGATCTTCCTTGGGTACAATGCCGGCAGGCTGGACGTGTCCACGGACTTCCTGCACATGATCCCCCAGGGCCACGAGTACATCCTGGATTACGCGCCCTTCAAGCAGTTCTTCGGCGGCGGCAACCACATCCGGCTATCCGTCTCCCGCAAGAAGGACACGATCCTGAATGCCGCGTTCCTGAGAAATCTGCGCAGGATCACGGAGGACGTAATGTTCATAAAGGGGGTGGACCGCCTGACGGTCCGCTCCCTCGTGTCCCCGGACACACGGTTCGTGCTGGTGGACGAGGAGGGCTTTGACCTGGGTCCTGTGGTGCCGGACAAGATCCCCGAGACCGAGGAAGGCCTGGCCCGGATCCATAACAACATCCTGCTGGCACAGCTCAAGGGCCTCCTGGTT
>CAZSUQ010000715.1:0-3302 GCA_964609935.1 uncultured Thermodesulfobacteriota bacterium
AGGCGGGGTACTTTCTACTCAGCAAAGGCGGGGTATTCTTGCTCAGCACTGAAGTGCGAGAGGGAAGATACCTGAAGATCTCCATCACGGACAGTGGAACAGGGATTGCGGAAAAAGACCTGCCACACATATTTGATCCTTTTTTTACGACGAAGGAGAAGGGGAGCGGCCTTGGACTCGCAGCCACGTTGAACATCATCAAGAATCATGACGGACATGTCTGTGTGATTTCTGAGTCGGGAGGTGGGAGTACATTCCATGTTTATCTCCCGGCTGCCACGAACAGGCCCGAACCGGGTCAAGGAAAAGAGAAAGCCCTGATCAGGGGCACGGGGAGAGTCCTGCTCATCGATGATGAAGAGAGCATCCGAAGATCGACAAGAAGAATGCTAAGGCAACTTGGTTACGAGGTAGAGGTTGCCAGTGACGGATCGGAGGGAATCGGACTCTATGAAAAGGCGGCGGAAGAAGAACGACCCTTTGATCTGGTCATAATGGACTTGACGATCCAGGGAGGCACAGGAGGCCGGGAAGCGATCAAAGAGCTCAAGAGAGTGGATCCTGCTGCGAAAGTCATTGTTTCAAGTGGTTACTTTGATGACCCGATCATGTCCAATTTCGAGCAATACGGCTTTAGCGGTGTTGCGCCGAAACCATACAGAATTGAAGACTTGGCACAGGCAATCCAGGAGATCCTGGGAAAGGCGGGCCAGTGAAATAGAATGCGGGGCAGAGATAGGAGTGAACATGAGAAGAAAGGCGTTCTCTTACTTGATGATCATCGGATTCGGTTTCGTGTATGCATGCGGAAGCCCGGCTGATCCAACGTCCAGTACTGTGTCAACGAATACATGGAACCCCAAACCTTTGATCGATGACCCCCTCGTCTATATGCCCGGCACACAACCGGGGAAGGGAGTCAGGCTTGAGGGCCCCAACCGGTGCCTGCACTGCCACGGGGGGTACAACCGGGAGGTCGAGCCGGGCTTTAATTGGAAGGGATCCATGATGGCTCAAGCCGCAAGAGATCCGTTCTTCTGGGCCGTCCTGACCGTTGCCGGGCAGGATTCGGTCTGGGCTCTCGGGAATCCCAATGCGATGGACCTTTGCGAGCGTTGCCATTTTCCCGAGGGGTGGCTGCTCGGGCATTCCGAACCGCCCAATGCGTCGGCGATGACGGGCAGCGATTTCGACGGGTTGCACTGCGATTTCTGCCACGCCATGTGGGATCCGTTCTTTGAGACGACCTTCGGACCGAAAGAAAGCGACGACCCGTACTACTGGGACGAAGCGACACCCCTTTTGGCTCAGGAGGAGGCCGCCATTACGTTCGAAGAGGATGCCAAGCTCGCTCAGTCCATTTTGCTGTTTAACGGATCCCCGTTCTTCCTTGGAAACGTCCCTTTCAGCCCGACCTACACCGAGAATACGGCTGGCCAGTATTTTGTGAGCACCCAATCCCAGAAAAGGGGAGGTTTTGCGGATGCGAGGGCTTCACACCGGAAGCTCTACAGCCGGCATCTCAAGTCCAAGTTTTTCTGCGCGACTTGCCATGATGTGTCCAACTCCGCGCTGGCCAACCTGGGCCAGGACGGAAGTTCGCCGCTCCCATCGGAGGTTTCTCCGGGTTTCGCATACGGCCCTGTGGAGCGGACCTGGTCCGAATTCATGTCTTCCGCATACGGCCGGCCCGGCGGTGCCGCGACGAACCCGGAGTTTCAGGCTCAGGGAGCTCCAGAGATCACCTGGGTGGCCACGTGCCAGGACTGTCACATGCCGGATGTGGTGGGTGCCGGCAGCAAGGGGAGTAGAGTGCCGATACGTCCGGATGAGAGTGCTGCGCACCCCCGTTCCGGACAGCCCCTGCATGATTTCACCGGGGGCAACATCTGGGTCTCTTTCATCCTGGGAAGCCTGGACCCCAACGGCCCCATATATGATCCTGAAAACGTGAAGATCCTCGATCAGGGCCCGGAAAAGCTGACCCTGGACCTGGATGCGGGAGAGACGCCCAAGAACAACGGCGCGGCCCTCAAGGCCGGTGTGGACCGGGCAAAGAGGCAGCTTCTCATGGCCGCGACCTTCAAGGATCTCAGCTATGACTCCACAAGCGGCCGGATTTCTTTCGTCCTGCAGAACAACACGGCCCACAAGCTCTTGACGGGGTTTCCCGAGGGCCGGCGGATGTTCGTCAACATCCGGGCTTACACAGGCGGGGAGATGATCCATGAAGTCAACCCTTATGACGACGGGGCGGGAACTTTGAAAGGGCTTCCGAACTCCCTGAGCTCTCCCGCGCTGGGCCCGGGCGAGGCATACGTGAACGAGCTCGTCTACGAAGCGTTTCCGACGAGCGAACTCACCGGCGAAGAGAAAACGTTCCACTTCGTCCTGGCCACCGGATACTACAGCGACAACCGTATTCCTCCAAAGGGATACGACGTCCATGAGGCAACACGCCGGAAGTCGGAGCCCGCGTGGCTCGGTGCCAGTGCACCCGACTACTTCACGGCACAGGAATACGCGGGCGGCTATGACGAGGTCACAATCACGATCGCGCCCGGAGCCGATGCCATTGAGGTGATCCTTTACTACCAGGGCTCCTCCCGTGAGTATTTCGAGTTCCTGAGGGATGAGATCAACGGCGTCCAGAACCTCACGCTTCCGGGAGGGGATGCGACCTACATCATCAAGTCGGATCCCTATTTCAAAGCTCTCCGTGGATGGGGCAACGCCATCTGGGATCTCTGGAAACACAATCACGGGTTTGGTGCCACTCCCCCTCCCCATGGGCCCGTGGAAGGGATCGTCCCTTTCATGATGGCGAAGGCCGCCCTCGGGTGTGCTCATTGCACCGCGGCCGCCTCCAAACAGGAGACAGCGGTGCCTGGGAATGCCCTCTTGAACTCCTCCTTCTTCATCGAAGCCGGGTTTGAATGATGGTTAGTGTCTTCCAGGGTCTTGGGATCTTGCGAACGTAAAGCCGTCCTTTTGCCGGACAACGTCTTTATTTAGATAAAAAGTATGGGGGAGTTAATGAAAACGTGTTCGCCACGATTATGGCCCGGCGTTATCCTCTCAGTACTCTTCATTCTTTTCTCGAATGGACTGCAAGGTTGTACGGATACGGAGAGTGCTGACTCTGTCAATTCTCCCTCCTCACCTGCACCGCCGAGTGTGACCGTTCCTTTCTTCCGTTCCAGTCTGGACTACGGTGCCGGAGATTCTCCCGTCTTTGTATCGGCCGGGGATCTCAATGAGGATGGGCACATCGACCTGGCGGTTGCAAAACAAGGGACCTC
>CAZSUQ010000716.1:0-3296 GCA_964609935.1 uncultured Thermodesulfobacteriota bacterium
CTGAACCGGTCTTGAAGAGATTCCCATCCGGAATCGCAAGGGTGATCCCATAGGTGTCGGAATACGCCTTGAGTTGAACCAAGGGCGAGGATGCCCTGTCATAAGTGCCATGGAGGGCGATGAGGAGCGGAAGATCGTTCGTTCCCCCCGGATCATAGGTGTTGGGAACCTTTACACAGTATTTTCGCAAGGAGAGTGCATCTTCATAGGCTTCCTTGAGGTGTTCGGGCAGGAAGTCCTCTGGAAGATTTACGGGAAGCTTGGAATAAATGATTTCAGCGTTGCAGGAAACGAGGATGGGAAAGCACATGACGAAAAGAAGATGAATCCATGATGCCTTGCGAATCATAACACCCCTCCAGAACCCACATGAGTGACCCACATTAATGCCTTCCCGGAAAATATTTTTCAACATTCCTATCGATTCACCCTCTCTCTACGACAAACTTTGATCCGTCTCATGGATGTCAGGTATACTTCACCTACCCCAAGTGCCAGATGATGGCCGTGGAAGACGATATCGATGCCGGATCCGTTTCATAGTCATGAGGGAACGCATGCAGGTTGACACGGAGCGGTTGACGCGGTTCGAGGAAGGCCTGGACCCGGATAACATAGAGGCATCCGCCGTGCCGGCCAAGCTCCTCGGCTACGGCGAGATCTCCGCCATCTTCCAGATCGACGGCGACAGCACCATTGCCTACAAGCGACTGCCCCTTTTCTCGGACCGCCCCGCAGCCGAACGATACGAGGCCCAGTACCATGAGTACTGCGGGTTCCTGTCAGAGGCCGGACTGAACCTGCCGGAGAGCACCACGCAGATCGTCGAGGTTCCGGGTCACCCGGTGGTGCTCTACATCACCCAGAAGCGGTTTCAAGCGGACAGTGTGGCACACAGGTTCATGCACACCCTGACCCCGGAAGCATTTGAGAGGTTGATCGAGCGGATCGTCCTGGAAATGCGCAAGGTCTGGGATTTCAACGCCTCTCGACACCCTTCCCTGGAGATGGCCGTTGACGGACAGCTCTCCAACTGGGTTCTCACGGACGACCACGGGGAGGGGCCGATCTACTACATCGACACGAGCACACCCCTGTACAGGAAAACCGGGGTCGAGCAACTGGACCCCGGGCTGTTCCTCCAGGCAGTACCCGGGATTCTCCGCCGGCCCTTTGAGTGGCTTTTTGTAGATGATGTCATGACCCGGTATTACGACACCAGGCAGGTCTGCATCGACCTGGCAGCCAACCTGCACAAGGAACAGAGGCCCGACCTGATCCCCACCACCCTGAAAACCATCAACAGGAACCTCCCACAGGGTGTAACGTCACTCACGGAAAAAGAGGTGGAAAAATATTACAGGACCGACAGGATCATCTGGAGTTCCTTTCTCACCCTGCGGCGGTTCGACCGCTGGGTGAAGAAGAGGCTCCTTCGAAAGCGATACGAGTTCATCCTGCCCGGAAAGATCAAGCGGTGAAGGCAATGCCTAAAATCCTAACACAAGGAGAAGACAAGCCATGCGCGCCTATGGTTCTGTTTTTATCGCTCTGGCCGTCTTCGTTGCAGCGGGTTGCAGCAGTGAAGGCAGCGGGCAACGCTCTGCAGGTCCGGACACGACAGCGCCCACGGTTCAATCTACGAGCCCGGACCGGGAGGCAAGAGGCCGGGCCCTGACCGAAATCATCCGGGCCACGTTCTCTGAAGTCCTGGACGCATCCACGGTGACCCCCGATACATTCCGCGTTCAGGGCAACGCTGTGTCCATAAGCGGAACGGTTGCCTGCAGCGGAATGACCGCCTCGTTTACCCCGGATGCACCCCTGGATACCCTGACGACCTACACCGTGACCATCACAACAGGCGTGAGGGATCCGGCAGGGAACGCCTTGAAACAGGACTACACCTGGGCCTTTTCCACGAAGGTGCCCCCCTGGACGGGAAACGAGGTGACACAAACCTATTACGGCAAGTCCAGGGCTAACCGGACAAGGAGGACACCTGGGTATGGAGGGCCATCCCCGTTGCAAGGCCCCCTGTGGGACCGGTTCGCGGGAAGGCGCCGCGGGATCCCGAATCCTGGAGCGGGACAAGGAGGAGAAAGAATTTCAGCGATCCCTGCGTCCAGTACTTTGTGATCGGCGATTCCATGCTGGGAAACGAAGACTGCCTCTATCTGAACGTCTGGCGTCCCCGCACAACCGAAACGGATCTGCCGGTTTACGTGTGGATCCACGGCGGGGGGAACAGCGTGGGTTCGGCCGTCATTGCCGAGGATTACTCCGGTGTCAACGTGGCCAGCAGGTCCAACATGGTCTTCGTGTCCCTGAATTACAGGCTGGGCCCCATGGGCTGGTTCACGCACCCCGCACTGAGGAGCGGCCAGGCAGGGGACGAAGAGGACGATTCCGGCAATTACGCAGTCCTGGACCATATCAAGGCGCTTACATGGATCAGGGAGAACATCGAGGCCTTTGGCGGCGCCCCCGGCAAGGTCATGATTACAGGGGAGTCAGCCGGTGCACGGGATGTGCTCACCCTTCTCATCGCCCCACGCGCACAGGGGCTTTTCCACAGAGCCATGTCCCAGAGCGGCGGTGTCCGTTCCAACTCCATGGAGGATGGGGACGCTCGTGGTCGTGAAGTGATCATCGAGCTTCTCGTGCGGGACGGAACAGCCTCCTCCCCGGAAGAAGCGGAGACCTACCTGGAGGGCATGTCCGAGGCGGAGATCGAAGCCTACCTGAGAGGCAAGCAGGCCAGGGCCATCCTGAAATGCTACACACCGAATTTTGCAGGAATGATCACCTTTCCAAGCATGTTTCGTGACGGTACCGTGCTGCCGGAAGCAGGTTTCGATCTCTTTGAAACAGGGGATTACGCCAGCAAGGTTCCGGTCATCCTGGGAACCAACAAGGAAGAAAGGAAGATTTTCATATTTCTCGACCCCTTCTTCACGGGGAGGGACGCCTTGTATCAGATCGTGGCCACCTACTCGAGCGACGAGTGGAAGACCGGGGGCGTGGACCAGGTGGCCAGAAACCTGAGCTCCCATGCGGATCAACCGGGCGTCTACGCTTATCAGTTCCTCTGGGGGGCCTGGAGCGAGACCGAAGGAAGCGTCATCCCGGACCCCTGGGGCTTGAAACTCGGTTCCTGCCACACCCTTGAGATCCCCTTCTTCCTCGGAAGAGACACGGTCAATGTTCTGATGCAGCTCCTGATGTTTACCGAGGAGAACCGAATGGGGCGGGAGGCCCTGAGCGCTGCCTTGATGGACTATGCGGCCCGGTTC
>CAZSUQ010000717.1:0-3274 GCA_964609935.1 uncultured Thermodesulfobacteriota bacterium
GCATTCAGCGTCCACCCACCCACAAAGACCCCCAATCGGTGAAACAGCGTTTTCCCTTCGTCTTCCAACAACTCGTAACTCCATTCGATCGTCCCTCTGATCGTGCGTTGCCGGGCAGGCAGATCGCGCGCGCCACCCGTGAGAAAACGCAGGCGATAGTCTAATCGGGAACGCATTTCTTGAAGTGTTAACATCCTGATCCGTGCCGCCGCGAGTTCTATGGCTAAGGGCAACCCATCCAGCCGGCCGCAGATCTCCGCCACGGCCGGTGTCGTCTCCTCGGTGAGCGTGAAATCTGGGTGGACCGCCTGCGCCCGTTCGGCAAACAAGCGTACGGCTTCGGACTGCGTGAGCCGCTCAAGCGAGGGTAGGTGCGTGGGAGCCGGCACCTTCAGGGGCGGCACCAGATACTCATGTTCCCCGGAGAGATGCAAGACAACTCGGCTGGTCACAAGTATCTTGAGTTCGGGGGCCGCTGCCAGCAGATCGATCAATACGGGTGCAGTATCAAGGATCTGTTCAAAATTGTCGAGAATCAGGAGAAGCTGTTTCTGCTGTAGATAGGTTTTGAGCACATTCAGGGGGATTGCATTTCCAGCAACTTGAAGCCCCAATGTCTGCACAATTGTGGGGATCACAAGGTCAGGGTTGCTAATCGGTGCCAGAGACACGAAGAAGATGCCGTCCTGAAAGCCCTCCAACAGTTCAGCCGCAACCTGCAAACCTAGACGGGTTTTGCCGGTTCCTCCGGCTCCGGTGAGCGTCAGCAGGCGGATATCCGGCTGAGTCAGCTGCGTCGAGTCGGCGGCTACTTCGGTTTCACGACCGATATAGGTCGTGGTTTGAGCAGGCAGGTTGTGAGGGGGCGGGACAACCTCACCCCCGATTTCCCTCACCCCAACCCTCTCCCAAAGGGAGAGAGAGCTTTGCTCCCCTTCCAGGAGAGGGGGCCGGGGAGTGAGGTTCTTCTCCCCTCTCCTCCCAGGAGAAGGGCCGGGGGTGAGGTCTTCACTCAAAATCGCCTCATACAACTCCTGGGTCTCGTGTTCAGGCTCGGCCTCGAATTCTTCCTGAAGCATCCGTACGCACGCCTGGTATTGTTGCAACGCCGCCGAACGTTGGTGAGCCAGGGCATACACCCGCATCAGTTCCCGGTGGGCAGCCTCTGACCAGGGGCACAACGCGACCCAGCGTTGCGTGTACTGTCTGGCGTGCGTGAGATCGCGTTGTGATGTCGCATACGCAATGATTTTCCGAAAACAGTCGATGAGCTGTTCCCGCAACAGATCGGTCTGAGACGCCTGCCAGTCATCAAACGCCGAACAATCGGGCAGAGTAAAGCCCCGCAGAAAATCATCCTGATACAGGTCAAGCGCCGCCAGGAGTGATGGAACGCACTCGGCACAGGCCGTGTCGGAGGCATACGCATGATCGGTCGAGGGGGTAAGCTGCTGCTGAAATTCGAGGACATCGACCCAGAGTCCCGGACTCTCCTTGATCGCCACCTCATGGCGGCGGATGTCGAGCCAGTCGTCAGGGAGCTGCTTTTTGATGTGCCACAGGGCATCCCGCAGATTCGCTGAGGCCCTGTCTGAAGGCGATTCCGGCCAGAAAATGCTGGCCAGCGTGTCCCGGCTGTGGGCGTGTTGAGTCACGACGAGATAGGCGAGCAAAGCCAGGGCTTTACGGGTCTTCAACTCAAGCGGCGCGCCGTTGAGTTCAATCCGTGGACTGCCAAAGAAGGTGAGTTTCAGGGAAGACATCGCTCCCTCCTGCGAGATTCACGTAGGGTCCAATGACCTTCTGTGGTGATTCCCACATTTTTTTTACATGTTGGTCGTTTTGACGATCTTTCGACGATTATTCGACGCTCTCTCGACGCTCTTCCGACGAGGGAGGTGTATTATAGCCATGTAACGAGAATTATTGTCATCATGATCACGGTCATTCTCGTTACCATCGTCATTAACATATATTGAGAGTGTACATCTTGCACGTATTTCCTGTCAAGGAAAACGTGCACACGGTCTGCGATGTAACTCTCAGATACACAACATGAATGTGTTATTCACAAAGGAGGAGACATTATGTTTTTCTTATTCTTTGGTGGGATCATCGTTGTTGGGTTGATCGTGTTGAGTGAAAGAGACAGCGGACATTCTTGCCGACTGCCCTTTCCAAATGAGGCGGACTATTTCAGTCGGTTACGCAAAACCGAGCAAGAATTAGACGAGGTACAAGAGAGAGCCTTTCAGTATTGTGGAAGGCGATGGTAAGCGCATCGTTTGCGTGAAACACAGTATCTATATACAGGAGGTACGTTATTATGTACATTTCAACATTAGAACTCTCACACGCTTTTTTACGGGGGTTGAATTCCATTAAACGCTATCTATTCATGACTGTCCTGGGTATCATTGCCATCTTTTGGACCGTCTGCGCATTAGAGATCCTTGTCAGGGATCAGATGTCCTCTCAAGTCCAGGAACACCCCATCGCTTCTGCTGAACCTCTGCAAGGGAAGTGAACGCTCCTGGAGAATCGATGTCATATTGGTCACTGGGGTTGCTGCAACGTATAAAGAGAATTAAGTAAAGACAAGGATTTCTCGTAAGAAAAGGAAACGGCTTACTCTTTTATCTCAACCGGCTGCCACTGCCATCCTTCGTCTTTTTTGACGATATGCCCCAGGCTTGGGAAAGGCGGAAAATGCTGTCCGATTACCCAGGCATTCTCTTCCGCAGCATAGTCAAAGATTTTACGCTTGCTGGGATCAGCTTTCTCAGGCAGAATGTCGTAGATCGGAAGCCAATCCAGGTGTTCCAGATGCAGGGGATACAGCACGGTATCGCCGATGTACAGCAGTTGCTCATCACCGGATGAAAAGGATACTACCGCATGGCCAGGAGTATGTCCAGGGGCTGCAATCATATGGATGCCCGGTAGGATGTCAGATTCATCGTCAACCAGATTCATCTGATCTTTAACAGGTTCAAGATTTTTACGTGCGAATATGACAAATTTTTCCGGGGCTTTTTCTGATGCGGTTTCTGAAAACCAGAACTCCCATTCGCCTTTCCAAATGAAATAACGAGCGTTTGCATACACGGGAGTTCCCTCCTCATCGAGGGTTCCACCGATATGATCCGGATGCGCGTGCGTGATAAGAACCGAATCAATGTCAGTTGGCTCAATTCCTGCAGCTTTCATGTTTTGAAGTAGTTTACCCGTAGTTTCAAATAGAGAACCCGCTCCCATATCCACAAGTACCCGG
>CAZSUQ010000718.1:0-3266 GCA_964609935.1 uncultured Thermodesulfobacteriota bacterium
GAACTGCCGAACGCCCTGGTGGGAGAGCTGGACCGCCAGCGACTGATGCGTGTACCGGAAAGAAGGGTCCAGCGGCAAGCAGGGCTCTACGTGATAGCTGTTGTGGCTTCCCTTTGCCTGAACGTGGTTGAGTCGCAGGATGTTGTCCATGGGATAGCGTGAGGATCCCGGGTCCTCGCCGGTCATTCCCCCATCCCACACACCACAACCCGCAAGCAGCAACAGAATCCAGAACCGTTTCATTTCACAGGCACCACATCTTTCAGGCAGGAAGCTTCACCGGACCCGATCCCGTATCCAGGGGTTGGCGGCGCCGGTTCAGGGATGAATCCTCCCCACCGGTTTATAACCAATGAGCTCGTTGACCGTACGCGGCTTGAGCAGGCCGTCATCTTTCCCGTCATAACGGAGAAAGAGGTGCGGCCTGGATTTGGTGAACCACAGGTACATCCTGGGAGCAAAGACACCGATGAATCCAGAGGGATCGATCTCCAGCTTATAAGCCTCCAGGAATCCAAATCCGGTTTGAATTCGCTCTTCTCCTGCATGAACAACAGCGCCTTTCATCACGGAGCCGTCCGTCAGGATGAACTCGCCTTCGAGTCGGGTTCCCTTGCCTTTCTCGAACGGGAACCCCCGCAGCTGAAAGTTTATGGAGTCCAGGGCATAAGCGTTCGGTCCAAAAGCAAGTGCCTTCTCTTCCCTTTTTCCCGAAAAGCGGTCCTCATGCGTGTAGGCCGCACATCGATTTTTCCAATCATAACGTAACAGCCAGGTTTCCTGCTCGGCCCCGCTGGATCGCTTCCTCCAAAAAAGCGTGCGTAAGCCTTTCTGCGTTAATTCCAGTTCCGATTCCTCGGTCCACTCAATGCGATCTTCACCTTTTCGCTGATTGTCTCCTCTGCCGTGTATGCTGATCATCGAGCCGTCTTCCGTGTCTTTCCTTATTAATTTCCATTGGTAGTTATAAAGTGTCTCATCGGAATCAGCGTACCGGATTTGCTGTACACCGGATTCGTACGCACCGATGTCGCACCTTCCGAGCCGGGTCTCAGCGGCAAGGAGGGAGCATTGAAAGGATAGAAAAAGGGTGACTGCCACGACCCGTTTAACCATGAGAAGATAGAGCTCTCAATACCGTTATACCTGTAAACGTGTTACAAAATGGCAGGCCTCGGCACCAAGGGGTATGCGCTCGGTAATCTCCAGTTCGCCACCCATCAAACGAATATACGTGCGATCCAGGTCCATCATCGCATCACAAACCCCCCTGTCCCGGGAACAGGAGAAGCCATAAGCACAGGCAGGAAGGAACCACCTGAATTCCTTTTCATCCTCGCCCGAAACGGTGGGGAAGATGCCGAAACGGCCCGCAAAGGTGAGCCACTCGGATTTCATCTCTGCAACCGTATGGCATCTTCTGCTTCCAAAGTAGGGCAGATAGAAGAACAGGCGGCCCAGCAGCCTGACGATTCCTCGCAGCAGGGGCTCGCCTATCACCGGGATTCGAAAAACCAGGGATTCCAGTTTACCAAGGAGGTGCAATACGTTTATCTTTTTTCTGTTTCCCTGCACAGCGGGCATCTCCTTCATGGCGTGATTTCAAAAACATGGGCTTCCTGCTCGGGCAGGTCCATACCGGGTATGTTGATGCGAAGATTCCCACAGATTGTCAACCTTCCCGTGCATGCTCCATGGCCGAGCAGGTATATCTCACTTGGGCTCAGAGGGAAATCCAAAATGGTGACCCCGTTTCCACGAATGTCCCCCAGAAGGATCGCATACACCGCGTTCGTGTCCGGCTTGTGCGTGAAGCGTACGGGCACCCCTCCTGCAGTCACTCCCTCGGCCCGCTCCCAGGGCCGGGTTCCGTAGATCGCATCCCCGTTGACTGCCAGCCAGTCCCCCATTCCCAGCAGGGGGGCCTGCTGGATCTCCGGGATCTCCCCTTCGGCAGTGGGCCCCACATTGATCAGCAGGTTGCCGTTCTTGGACACGATGTCCACCAGGTGGTGAATCAATTCAGCGGACGTGAGCAGATCCTCTGCGGTCTCGCGGTGATTGTACCCCCAGAACCCGCCCAGCGGCCGGCACCGCTCCCACTTTTCAGGCTCGATATCCGTAAAGGTGGAAGCCTCCTTGGTCAGGTAATCATAATGAGGCGGCTCGATGTCATGGACGAAATCAATGGGAATCGCCGGTCTTTCATTCCCGGCAGGATTGAACATCTCTTTCCTGCTGTCGGTGGTTTGGCCTTCGCCGCTGTTAACGGAGGACCTGAAAAAAAGATCGAGCAGGTCGTAAAGGATGGGGTAGCGGTCCAGGGGCGCCTGGATGAAGTAGGTGTCAACGAAACGGTCATTCACCACACCGTCAGGGACCTCTGCATAATAATCCGTCTGCATCTGCCACTTGTAGTCCAGCGAATCCCCCCTGGGATAGGAGATGTCGTTCCACAGGACGCTCGGCCGGTACCGTTGAATCAACTCCCGGTAGTGGCTTTCCGTGTAAAGGCGCTCATCATCACTGTTCAGCATTGACTCGAGGTGCCCGATGGGCCCTTCCCGCTCCGGGAACCGAAGCGTCCAGTCATAACCCCCGGAGTAGTACACACCGAACCGCATTCCACGCGAACGCACCGCATCGGCAAGCTCTCCCACCACGTCCCGCTCCAGTTGCCAGTTGTCAACAAAAGGATTGCGGGTCTCGCTCGGCCACAAGAGGAAACCGTCGTGGTGTTTCGTTGTGAGCACCACATAGGATGCGCCGGCCTGAACAAAGAGATCCGCCCAGGCTTCCGGGTCCCATGTTTCCGAATGGTTCATGATGGCTGCCCAGTCATAACCAAACGCTTCATAAGGGTAGTCGCTGCCGTACGTCTCTTCGTGATAAGCCGCTATTTCAGGGATGTATTCCATGTTGTATCGATACCATATCCCCATTGCAGGAATCGCCGACGGCCCCCAGTGGATGAAGATCCCCAGCTTGTCCTCATCAAACCAGGATGGCATTTCACGCTGATTCAACTTGATCACGAGCCTCTGAAACGGCCCGTCAAACCTTACACAGCCGCCCATAACGAGCAGGCAGCCAATGCAAAGCACAGCGATTCCGGATACAAAGATGCCTTTTCGGGTTGACTGACGCTGATCAATGACGTCGTTTGTCATCCTGTTCGTCCCCATGCTGGCCGGCATTCGAAGTGATTTTCCTGACATGAGATCAGTATACCCGGATTATGCGGCAAAGAGGCAGAAATAGTTCTC
>CAZSUQ010000719.1:0-3258 GCA_964609935.1 uncultured Thermodesulfobacteriota bacterium
CTTCGGGGTGAGGACCCAGGGGCCATACATTCGCTTGCCCAGGATGTTTTCCGGATGGGGTCGGATGCGGAAAACGACTTCATCATGAAAGACCCGGGCGTGGCGCTTTACCAGGTTGAAATCAGCCTCGTGAACAAACAGTACGTGATCAAGAACCTGTCCCTCGAAGGGACCGCGTTTCTGAACGAGGAGCCTTTTGAAGACTCCATTCTTCAAAAAGGAGACATTCTCACCCTGGGGGATTCCATGCTTCGCTTTGTGGAGACCGGCGAAGCCTTGACCCAGGAAGAGCTCTGGAAGCCCGTTGGCGGCAAGCATACGGCGCTGGGCTCCCCGTTGAGCCCGTTTCGCCGGGTCTCTTTCCTGGCGGTATTGAGCCTTCTGGCGCTCGGTGTGGTCGTCTCCATCATGTTCACACAAACAAGAAAGATCGAGCAGGAAACGGAAAGAACCTCGGAAACCCTTTTGAAGGTGAAGGATCCGGTGGATCGAAAGGAACTGGACGGGCTCTACAACAGCGGCGTGGATTACCTTACGGCCAGGCGATGGGACGAAGCCATCCTCATTTTCGAGAAGATCCGAAACGAAGCGCCGACCTTCAAGGATCTGGACAGGCTCTACCAGCATGCCAACCTGGAAACCCACTGTCAGAACAGCCTGAGCCAGGCCAAGGGCCTCTTCATGGAAGGGGAACTGGTTCAGGCAAAGAGGAGACTCAAGGAGGTTCCGGAGAAGAGTGTCTATTTTCGAGAGTCCGATCGGCTCCTGCGGGAACTCAACGCGATGATCCTGCAGGTCCGGTTAACCGAAGCGCGGAACTATCTGGAACAGAAAGACTGGATGGGCGCAAAGAGGGAAGCGGAGGCCGTTCTCGGGATGGATCCGGGAAATCCAGATGCGGAGAGGATCCTGAGGGAAGCGGAACTCCTGTCGGGCCAGTCCACCTATGCGTGGCGCGGGGTGAATCGAGGGGGGGACCTCAGGCGAAAGCCTGTGGCGCCGGAACCGCTGAAGGAGAAGAAAGAGACAAAGGTGCCCACCTCCACGGATGCGCCGAAACCGAAGGTTGAACCATCCGGTCCTGCCCAGGGGACACCCGCCTGGTTCTATGGGATGGCCCTGTCTTCCTATCGAAAAGGCCAGCCTGATCAATCCCTGGGTTACCTGGACCGTCTTCTCAAGAAAGGCTCCGTGGGCAATCCCGGCAAGCGGGCGAGCGCCATGAAGGAGGATCTCCTTGCGGCCACGAGCTACTATCATCAGGCCAATACCCTTCAGAAGGCGGGCCAGTATACCGATGCGTTGGATGTCTGGGGGAAATTCCTGGAAAAAGACAGGAACCTCAGTGCTTCCAAAAAGAGTGCCTTTTATCGCAAGGCCTCTGCTTCGCTCGGCAGGATCTACTATCAAAGGGGTGAACAGGCGTTTGGTGCCGGTGATCTCGAGACGGCGTCGATGTTCTGGCGCATGGCAAAACGCGTCAGCCCGACTGACAGCAGCGTCAAGAAGGGATTGCGCCAGCTGAGCGAATCGGCCCGGAAATTTTATCGAGAGGGTTATTCTTTGAAAGCCATCAATCCCCAAAGAGCCGCTGAAAAATGGAAAATCGTTTTGCAGATCGTCCCTCCTGAACACCCGTATTACCAGAAGGCAAAAAGACAGCTCGATCTCAGATCCCAGTTCCCGTGAGGATCACATCTTCAAAGGTGCTCACGTTGCAAAAGCATTCCGGCCGCGTTCCCATCGGGTCTGAGCCGATCCCCCTTTTCACGGGTCCTGCATGGATCTTCTGGAAGAAATGAGCGGAAGAAGGATTTTTTCTTGAGCGAGAACGAAAAGAGGATGAGAGATTCAGAGGGGATCCGGTGGACGACTTGACACTGAGGGAGGATGTGGAGGCGGCGGCTCCCACACGCATCGACCTTGCGGGGGGGACCGTGGATCTGTGGCCCCTTTACCTGTTTCATCCGGGAGCCGTGACCATCAACGCCGCCATCGATCTCAGGGCACGCGTTCGGATTGAGCGATCCAGGGGCAGGGGTATCCACCTGTTTGATTTGAGGGGGAAGAAGAACATCCTGCTGCAGGCAAAGGGCGCACGTACCGATCCCGACGCACCCTATGAACTCTTCTCTCAGGTTCTTCGGCATTTCTCCCTTCAGGATGGGGTCACCATACGTTACGGCTTCGAGGCTCCGAAGGGGGCGGGACTGGCCGGATCCTCCGCTTTGCTTGCGGCCTTTTGCGGTGCCCTGATGAAAGGCGCCGGGAAGACGGTATCACGAGAGCGGTTCCTCTTTCTGCTTCGTGACCTGGAGACGCGGCTGATTCGCGTTCCTGCGGGCATGCAGGATTACTACCCTGCGCTGTGGGGAGGTGTCCAGGCCCTGTGGTGGTCGGCGGGGGGTGCACGCAGAGAAAAGATGGAGCGAGATGTGTCCGAGGAACTGGAAAAAAGGATCCTTCTTGTGTATACAGGTAGGTCCCGCCATTCCGGGACCAACAACTGGGCGGTTTTCAAGAGGCACCTGGATGGAGACAGAAGGGTTCAACGATGTGTGGCGAAGATCGTTGACGCTGCACAGAACGTGGTCCAGGCTGTGCGAGAGGCTGATTTTCGTTCCGTGGGAGAGGCCATGGCCGCGGAATATGATGAGCGAAAGAAGCTCTTCCCCGGGATCGTCACACCCGAGATCCGAGCGCTGGAGACGGCCATGAAACGAAGAGGGGCCACGGCTGTGAAGGTCTGTGGCGCAGGGGGAGGAGGCTGTGTCCTCGTGTATGCGGAGCCGGAGAAAAAGGATGCTTTGACGGATGCGGTTCAAAAACATGGATATGCGAATCTTCCCTTTTGCATTGCCCAAAAAGGGCTTTCCTTTCAGCGTGGCAACAAATCGTCCTTTTTCATGCGAAACGCCTGTTGAAGCCTGATCGGACGTGAACGAATCTATGGAGGGTTGACACTTGATCACGAACCGTCGAAAGCGAATGTCGTTTTGGCTCCTTGGCTGGCTGATCCCTTTTTGCCTGTTCGGGTGTGCCGGAAAAACGTCCGTCAAGGACGAGGTGCCTGGACAGGTCAATGGAGAATATCTGCTCTTCTTCTCCGCTGTGCAGGGCAATCCCCTGTGCATGTTTGTTTCCATTCAGAAGGTACGCGCACCCGGTGTTGTACGATCCCCACGTACCAAATGGCAGGTTCATGCCTGGACACTGACGCCCGGAGCCAGCCGTTGCCTGTTTACAAAGACCGGCAAG
>CAZSUQ010000720.1:0-3247 GCA_964609935.1 uncultured Thermodesulfobacteriota bacterium
CCGGATGGATTGTCCCTTCGTGCTCCGTTCCGTGCTTTCAATTACATGCGAAAGACCTTTGACCAGTGGTTGAACCTCTCGGCACAGGAAAAAGGCGCGGAGTTCAGGGAGGAGTGCGAGTTCCTCGATTTCGAGGAAGCCGAAGACAGCGTGGAGGTAACCGTCCGTACCCGGGACAGCCTCCCGGAGAAGATCCGTGCCCGGTACGCCATTGACGCCACGGGCCTGCGCTCACTTCCCATGCGCAAGAAACTTCGCCCGCAGGATTTCGGGGAAGAGGCATCGGGAGGAGGCATCAACTATTATGTGGACGGTAAGGCAAACCTCGACCCGAACACGCTCTATCAGTTCTGGGACCTCGCATTCAGCGACGCCATGTTCGCATGGATCTATACCAAGACCCTGGACGACGGCAACGATTACTGGTGCGTGGGGACGGGGTGCACGAGCGGGAGCATCCACGATCGTCAGGCCTTGTTCTATGATTTCGTTCAAAAGAAGTTTCACATGGAAGGTGACATCGTGGACAAGGAGGAGTATCTGACCTCCATGAACATGAAATCCGGAGAAAAGGTTTGGCTGGGCAAGGATCGCGTCCTGATGGTGGGGGACGCAGCAGGCCTGCTGGACGGTGTCCGGGGAGTGGGGCAGGATGCAGCGGCCCTTTCCGGAAGACTCCTGGCCAAGGCCCTCCTGAAGTCAGACCGGAAAGGGACCTCGGCCCTTCAAGAGTACGGTGAGCTCACCGAGCGAATGACCTCGCAGACCCGGAGAAACCAGGAACGCGAAATCGACCGGTTTGAAACCAACGAACAACTTCAGAAATACCTCAAGAGCAACATGCTGAAGACGGGCCTGCACATGATGCTCGAGAGCTTTTTAAACAGGTTTCGTTCACCGGAAAAGCAGCGATTGCTGCCTCCATGAATGCTTCCTGGGGCAACGGATGCAGGTTTTCCAACGCCAACCGCCTTTGGCCCGTGAACCATCCGAAACAAGCATGACAGAACGCAATTGTCCACACCTCCAAAAAACGCTCCCAGGACACGTTCCTGCGGTGACCTGCGACTTGAAGAGGCTTCCACTCCCGTGTACACTTTCGTCTCCGGCACCTGTCCCGAAGGTTTTGCGGACGACGCCTGCATCAAGGGGGATAAGGGGAGCAAGAATCCATGCTGCTGAAGGGAGGGCTGCACACACACACCACCTGCTCGGACGGGGAACTCACGCCTCAGGAGGTCGCAAGGGCCTACGAAGAGAGAGGGTTTGACTTCATTGCCTTTACGGATCATGACTATCTTCTGAAGCCGAATCATCGAGAGATCTACTCACAGGTGAAGAGCGGCATGATCCTTTTTCACGGCATCGAACTCACCGTGTTCGCCAAGGGTTACGTCCACGTCAACCGCATTGAGGGGGACCGGGAAGTTCTGCACGTGTTCAATCACATCGGTGAGTACGATCTCACGCAGGAGCAGATCCTGGACAGAACCAGGACCATCGCAGAGAAGTTTCCGCTCGATGCGGTAGAGATCACGAGCAAGGGGTTTCGACAGGAAGACATGGAGAAAATCGATCTGCCCTATCCCAAGATCGCTTCCGACGACGCTCACACCCTGGTTGGAATCGGCCGGGCATGGATCGAACTGGATGCACCGAGGGACAAGGACGCGATCATCAGGACCATAAAGAAAGGCCATTTCTGGAACTGTTACTTGTAGACCCGCAGCCAAGGAGGTGAAAGACGAATGGGCAACCGAGTCGCAATCTGCGCCATGGCGCAAATCAAGAACGAGCCGGAGATCTGGTACCAGCGCTTTCAGGGCATGCTGCTGGACTGCCTGGAGCCGATCCTTTCGGAGACAGGCGTCACGTTTGACATGGACAAGGGGATCCGAAACATCGTGACCTGCTCGGATGACGTGTTCGACGCGAGAACGATCTCGGACAACGGGATGCAGGACGTGGTGGGCGCCCACTACCGGGGCGAGGAGAAGACCGCCCAGGACGGCCTGAACGCCCTGGGGTACGCCATGGCGTGTATCCTTTCCGGTCACGACGATGTGATGCTCTTCTTCGGCCACTGCAAGGAATCCCAGACCGAAAGCAGGTACATGTGCACCAACCTGGCTTACGATCCTTTTTACTGCAGGCCCATGGGCATGGACTACCTCAACGTGAACGCATTCCAGGCACGAGCCTACATGGAGAAGTCAGGGCTGGCCGATGAGCACCTTGCGGACATCGTGGTCCGGTCGCGGGAGAAGGCCGCCCGGAATCCCTTTGCACGGGAAAACGCAACGATCAGCAGGGAGGACGTGATGGCCTCACCCCACCTCTCGGACCCGATTCGCGAGCTTCACGCCTATCCGGTCACGGACTGGGCCGTGGGCATGCTCCTCTGCTGCGAGGAACGCGTCCGGGAGTTCACGGATAACCCCGTCTGGATCACGGGTTTCGGGAATTGCATGGACCGCTATTTCGTGGGTGACCGGGATCTCACGTCAAACTTCAGCCTCAAGAAGGCCGCGGAGAGGGCCTACCGGATGGCCGGTGTGCAGGACCCGAAGGCCGAACTGGACGTGATCGAGCTCAACGACGCCTATGCTTACCAGCTTCCCATGATCGCCGAGGGCATCGGGCTGGCGGATGAAGGACAGGGAGGAAAATGGGTTGCATCCGGGGGCTCGGAGGAGAACAACGTGAACCTTTCGGGCGGCATGCTCAACGGCAACCCCATCATGCTCGGGGGCGTGGCACGGGCTGTGGAGGGATTCCTTCAGCTCCGAGGGGAAGCCGGCGAGAGGCAGGTGGACGGGGCGAAGAAGGCCCTTGCCCACGGATCCACGGGAGCGGCGAGCCAACACCAAACCGTCATGATCATGGAAAAATAGGATGGGGACCATGGGACATCGAAAAAAGAATAGAAATGTGGGCGTCATCGGAATCGGACAGACCAAGCACTCGAGCCACCGCGAGGACGTGAACCAGCCGGAAATGATCTTCGAGGCCGTGCACGAGGCCCTGGACGATGCAGGCATGTCCATGGACGATATCGACTGTATCGTCCATGGGAACATGGAACTCTTTGAGATGGTCCATCAGCCGGACCTCTGGCACTCGCTGGGCATGGGCGCGAAAGGGAAGAGCGTCCATCGACTCACCACAGGGGGCACCACGGGCGCCATAATCTTCTGCGCCGCGGACAGCCTGGTGGCCTCGGGCATGTACGATACGGTGATCGCCG
>CAZSUQ010000721.1:0-3242 GCA_964609935.1 uncultured Thermodesulfobacteriota bacterium
GATTTCCTGCCTTCCACTTTCTGCCATTAAGCAGTTTCGTCTTCACCCCACTTGCCGGTGACCTCATAGGTCATATCTTTAAACTCCTTTTCATCCGCAAGCGGTCTGCCCAGCCATTCCCGATAGAAGGAGTCTATATCGGGAAGGATATCAAAAATGACCGGATAGCCTACAGGCACGCTCTCTACCTTGAGCAAGGCAGCGCATTCCGGACAGTAGAACTCCCGCACTTCGCACAGATCCGGGTCAGGACATTTGATGCCCGGATAGATTTCTTCCAGCTTCTCACGGCTGTCTCTGGCAAAGATCAGGGCGCTCAGCTTCCAGTTCTGCCGGTAGTCGCCGAACTCATGCCCGCAGTCGCACTTGACTATCCTCTCCGCATCCTTTTCAACCACATAAAGGTGTTCGCTTATGGGTAAAAGTATCCGCTCTGTCCATGAGACGCGCTCCTGGAGTATCTCGACGTATTTGCCAAACCTGTCATCGTCCTTGGGCCGGCTCATGATCTCCTTAACCTTCTCCCAGCGAAGGTTGCCGTCATAAAGGTCTTTCAAATCTTCTTTAGTGTATTCCATCTGTTCACCTCACATGCTGAAATCATTGGGAAGGCCCCAGAAGTCTTTAAACTCCCGGGTGAAATTCTCGCTTAGTTTCATGCTGCTCTGGTACATCTCTACAAGAAGGGGATCAAGGTCCTTATCGAGCAACCTTTTACGGGATTTCCGCCACCACTGCTTTACGGGCACGCCTCTTGACAGCCGCTGTTTTCGTTTTTCCTCGCGGAGCCTTTTGGTGGCATCTTCATCGATCTTCCATTCCTTTTCCTTCTCGTCGTAGCCCGCCTCGATGCAGTAAATGTTTCTGGTAATCTCCTCATTGCTCAGGCCATTGTCCAGATCAGCCTTGGCCAGCGCCGGTTTCCTTTCAATCGGATCGCCGAGCCCTCCGGCCGAACTGTTGTCCACAACAAGCTGATCCTTGTCAAAGACTTCCACAGCCGGCGGCATGTGATTATAGTAGATGACCTCGGCGTGCTTCTGGTTTCGAAACTCAGCCGGATTGCCTATCTCGTGGACCAGCGGCACTCTCTCATCTATCATCTTTTGGAAGTCATGATAGCGAATCAGAAAAGTGTTTCTTTTGCCCCCGGGATATCCGCCAAACATACCGATGTTGGGCAGGATGCGGTCGTGAGCACATCCAATAGCCCCGCTGCCAACACCCACCGTCAGTCTATGGAGCAGCTCCATTGTCGGCAGTGAGAGGCCGGACCGATTCCGGCCGTATCCTACGGAGTATGGTTCAAGGCTTCTGCACATGAACATTAAGGGCATAAACAGTTCAAATACCTCGGCGTTGCCCACGTCGGTCTCAGGCGTTGCCACCCATCCACCAGCATCCACTCCGTCACATACTCCGGTAGCGCCCGCGCCAAAGGCACCGGTGTTTCCACCCAACATGGGGCGCTTGTTCCCGTACTGGTCATAGCCGGCAAGTTGCCAGCCGGACGATGAAACATAGTTGAAGGTCTCTTCTCTGAACCCGCGCATGTAGAAGGCAGCGCCAATGGTGCCGCACCACTGGCTGAACACGTCGATCATGGATGGCCATGGATTCGCCGTGGCCAGCTTCTTGATCTGACTGGGATTAAACAATGAGTCAACAGGCGGCTCCTTTATTTCACAGGGCAGAAGTGACCCCAGGTTGCCTCGACCATCGTATGAGAGTGTCTGCACAACGCATATGGACAGCCCTCCCCACAATCCTTTAGGCGTCGGATTGAAGGAGTGCCAGCCCCACTCGCCAATGCCGTCAAAATCAAGCACCAGGCGACCTTCCGGAAGAATGTCCGTCTGTACGGGAACCAGGCGAATCATATCTTTTCTGGCAGGGAGCCATGATGCCGGAACATCCGCCAGGTAGATCTCGAAAGGCACCACATCGCGATAGCGACCGGGAACAGTGCGCTGCCTTATGCGCGCGATCTGGCTCCGCCGCTCCTCCTCGATAAGCTCCCTCGCCGCCTGCTTGAAATAGTCAACCCCGAATTCACGGATCATGTTCTTCATCTCTTCCCGCACCCGGATATTGGCCGCTACCGCGCCCTTGCGGTCCAGAAGGAAGAGATCGGCCAGATCCAGGCTGATCTCTATCTTGTGTTCGAAATCCCGCCGTAACTTGTCGTTTGTACCAACCTTTTCACAACAGAACTTCAGTCCGTCCGCGCCACGCTCGACCGCGGTCGTAGGCATACACCCCGGACTCACCGCCCCTATGTCCATCTCCATGATCACCGTGCATACCCAGGCAACGAGTTCTCCTTCCCAAAAAATCGGCAGGATATCATAAAGATCGGGGGCATGAATGCCAGCTATCACCGGGTCATTGGCAAGGAAAAGGTCACCGTCGTCTATTCCCACCTCATCCTCATAGTCATTTTCCACCATCCAGGTGATATTATCACCCATGAGCCGGATGTGGACCTGGATGCCGGTGGACTGGACAATGTTGTCTCCCTCCGGCGTATACAGTCCCGTGCACAACTCGGCCACTTCCCCGACAAACGGGGAGCCGGAAATCATCTTGCAGGTCTCTCGTCCCGATATCAATGAAGACATCAATCGGGCATGGAAAAGTTCGGCTTTGATCGGGTCCTCCCTCAATACGTGAGGATCGGTGATCCCGACGTAGCAGCCTGTCTCCTCATACAGCCTCTTGTTCTCGTGGAGCATCTCTTTGAGCGTCTTTCCACTGTCTCCTAATCCTTTGCTCTCACTCATTTTTGCCTCCTATGGTCGTCTTCTCAACTTTAGGGCCTTTACGATTTCGTGCCAGAATGCCCAGCCTCTCAAGTCGGGGATGAATGGCAGCCTTATTATTCCCCTCCCTCGATGGGAGGGGCCGGGGGAGGGTGAAACATACAGGCCTGTCACCCCCACCTTAATCCTCCCCCATCGAGGGGGAGGAGAACTTTCGGGATCTCAATGAGAAGCCCCGCATTTTAACGAGGGGAGCTTCACGTCAGCCATATCAGCGACCACTCATCCATCCTGATATGCCTGCCTGGCGGAAGAAAAAGAGTAGTTGCC
The DNA here is from genome assembly GCA_964609935.1 of uncultured Thermodesulfobacteriota bacterium. Classification (GTDB taxonomy): domain Bacteria; phylum Desulfobacterota; class DSWW01; order DSWW01; family DSWW01; genus CAYTRL01. The sequence continues at coordinate 3,093 of CAZSUQ010000721.1, forward strand.
GGGGCTTCGATCACGGCGATGCCATCGATTTCATTGCCTGGTCTGAGCTGGTCCATGTCATAGATGGGAGATGTGTGCCACTTGCCGTCATAGTAAACCTCCCGCTCGCCCTTCAGGGATTCTTTGGGTGGCGCCTCCCCTTCCAGAGGC
>CAZSUQ010000722.1:0-3239 GCA_964609935.1 uncultured Thermodesulfobacteriota bacterium
TCGCAATTCAGTGTTGATTGTCCGACGTTTGCCATGACAGCCATCTCCTCAAATATCAAGTGATTCAGAGCATCTATCCTCGAGAGAAGAAGTCCGGCGGAAACCGCACGAGTGAAAACCGATTATTCTGTTGGCGGGATAGAGCCCGAGCGGGGCTTCAGTACTTCCTAAGTCTCAATACCCTGAAGGAGTGGGTTATATAGAATGGGAGATATATAAATGAAGATTGGAACACCGAAAGCAACGTGTTGACTTGAGTTCACAACTTGGTTAAATAAAAGGCATTATGGGAATGACGGAAACTGTAACGGCACAACTTCTTAAGAGTTGGCACGGCGGCCACGAGGAAGGCTTGGAAGCACTACTCGAACGGCATCTGCCGTGGATCCGGATTCATGTCCGGAGACGATTAGGCCCTCTCCTGCGAAGGGGCGCTGAAACAAGTGATTATGTCCAGGATGCCATGATCGAGTTTCTTCGATACGGCCCCCGAATTGTCATTTCCGATGATGACCATTTTCGCGCACTCCTTGTACGAATCATCGAAAACTCTCTGAGGAACAAGTATGACTGGTTTACAGCCAAGCGGCGTGCGATTGCCAGGGAACGTCCCATTCCTTCCGACACCATTCTACGGCTCGATCCTCCCAAGGACTCGGTCAAGACACCAAGTCAATCAGTGCAGCGCCACGAAGACGTGGCTTGGGTCCGTCTTGGCATGGAACTTTTAGGACCAGAAGACAGCGAAATCATAATTCTTCGGCAGTGGGAGCATCTTTCCTTCGTGCAGATTGGCGAGCAGTTGGGAATCTCGGCGAATACAGCTCGTATGCGGCACAATCGGGCTGTTAATAGACTCGCGGAGAAGGTTGGAGACTTGCGTCGCCGGAAGATAGACTGTCTCGAATAGTACAAAATCAGTTCCAAAAGGATCTTTATGGAACAAAAGGGAGATTCTGCAGAACAAGCCAGAACCATGCAGGAGGTTCTGGCCGAGTTTACCGAGGCGTGGTATTCAGGGACACCTTTCGATCCGGTTGAATTCTGTAAGAGATATTCCGAGTTTGGCCCGGAGTTGCATGCCAAGATCGACGACTTTATTTTTGTCGCCAAGGTGCTCCAGGATACAGGTCGGGATCAGGATCAAGATCTTGTTCAAGATCGCGGTGACGTTCAGTCAGTCACAGGCCGGATTCTCGGTGATTTCCGAATAATCAGTGAAATCGGCCGTGGGGGGATGGGCACGGTCTTTGAAGCAGAACAGATTTCACTGAAGCGGAAGGTCGCCCTAAAGGTTCTTCCTCCACATCTGAGCTTCTCCGATGAGGCGGTGCAGAAGTTCAGGCGGGAAGCGGAAGCAGGTGCTCGGCAAAGCCATCCTGGCATCGTGGCCATTCATGCTGTTGGGCATCATGAAGGAATTCACTACATTGCTCAGGAACTTGTCAGCGACAGCTTCTCCCTTGCCGATAAACTTGATGAAATCCGGAGTGGGGGGGAGCAACCTCTAGGGTACTTTCGTCAGGCCGCTCAACTGATTGCAGAGGTCGCAGACGCGTTGCAGCATGCTCACGACTCTGGTGTAATACACAGGGATGTTAAGCCTTCCAACATTCTCTTAACCAAAGACGGTCTTCCGAAGGTGACTGATTTCGGGCTAGCCAAGGTGAAAGATGCCTTGGCATTGTCTCGCACGGGAGATTTCTCCGGTACACCCTACTACATGTCTCCCGAGCAGGCTGCAAGTCGACGGATTGGTATTGATCACAGAACTGACATTTTTTCGCTCGGAGTGACTTTATATGAGATGGTAACACAGGCTCTCCCATTCGAGGGAAAGACCTCGCAGGAAGTATTGAAGAAGATACTCCTCGACGAACCACGTGATCCGCGGAAAATCAATCCCCGTATGCCGCGAGATTTGTCGGTAATCTGTCTTAAAGCCATGGAGAAGAGGCCGGAGCATCGTTACGTAACGATGACCGATTTCAGGGAAGATCTTATGAGGTTCCTGGCCGGTGAGACAATACTCGCCAAGCCAGCCGGCCAGGCTGCAAAGCTATGGAAACGGGCGAAAAGACATCCGGCAATGAGTGCGTCATTAGCTTTGCTTCTAGTCCTGATAATCTGCATTCCGATAATTATTGAGACGAAACAGGTAGCCAGAGAGCAGCGAAAGCAGTTGCAGGGCTTTCGCCTGATGACATCGGCATCTGCAACGCTGTCGAACAATCCGGGCTTGGCACTGACGTTGGCGATCGAGGGGGCCGAGAGAGTCAAGGGTGGTGAGCAGTACCGTGATCTTTTGGCAAACAACCTACTTATTGAGGCCCTTGTTGCTTGTCGCGAGAGAAGAACCCTTCGGACTGGAAGAGTCAACTACGCTGCATTCAATCCTTGCGGCGATAAGGTTGTGACGGCCCTGAAGGACGGAACCGTTCGAATTTGGGACGTTGCAACTGGCCATGAACTCGTGACGTTTGAGAAAGGCCATCAGCGAGCCGTCACATCCGCCGTCTTCAGTCCGGACGGTCTGAAGGTATTGACTGCTTCGGAAGACGATACTGCCCGGATCTGGGACGCTGTTACGGGTGGTGAACTCACCTGTTTCAAAGGGCATACTTGGACGGTCAACTCGGCCGCCTTTAGCCCGGACGGGCTCAAGGTCGTAACAGCCTCGAAGGATATGACCGCGCGGATTTGGGATATAGAGACAGGCGAGGAGTTGGCCAAATTGACGGGCCACTCCTGGGCGGTCAATTCGGCCGTCTTCAATGCTGATGGAAGGAAAGTTCTGACTGCTTCTGATGACACGACAGCCAAGGTCTGGGACGTATCAACAACCAAGGTGATCGCGGAAATCAGGGGACACGAATCCGCGGTCAACTGGGCAGAATTCAACCCGGATGGAAAGGGCTTCCTGACCACGTCGGACGATCTGACTGTGCGCATCTGGGAACTGCAGAACGCGGATACGGCCAGAGAAATAAATAGGTTCAATCATGACACAAGGGTGAAGTCCTCCTCATACGGCCCTTGCGGCAAGATGATCATTACGGCTACGAAGGACAAGATCGTTCGTATCTGCAATCTGGAGTCCTGCGATGAGATCATCTTGCTAAGGGGCCATGAAGATGAGATCGCATCGGCGCAATTCAGCCCGGATGGCAAAACGGCTGTTACTTCCTCTAACGACAGAACGGTACGTATTTGGAATACGGTTCCAAGAGGGCAGTTTA
>CAZSUQ010000723.1:0-2108 GCA_964609935.1 uncultured Thermodesulfobacteriota bacterium
GGGGGTTGAGCTTAGGCTTGGTAACGAAAAACTGGACCAGGCCGACGCCGAGATGGACGCCGGCCAGAATCGCCGCCAATAAGGGCCACAAAGGAATGAGCGGAAAGACTACGAAGAGGTAGTAACGGGAGAAGAAGGAGGCCAGATGGTAGAGGAAGCTCAGATCGCTGCGCAGGGCGGCGGTCAAGACCAGCCCAAAGGCCAGCGGCAGGCCGGCTCGCCTGACCTTGCGCCAGCGCAAGCAGGCGTCCACCGCCAGCCAGGCCAAGGCCAATCCGGCCAAAGGAGCCAGCCCGGCCGCAAGCGCCCCGGCGATCAGACCCCAGAAACCCAGGGCCCAGGGCCAGACGGGCAATATTTTCCGCCGCTGGGGGTGGAGGGCCTGGAGGAGCGGCTCCGAGGTCCCGTACTCGAAGCGGCGGATGCAGAAGGGCCCAATCTGGTTGCGGTGCCGGTGGGCCACCCTGGCCTGGGGCCGGTACTCGATGATGCGGCCCTGATCGAGCAGCCGCCAGCAGAGGTCAACGTCCTCGCCCACTTCCAGCTCCTCCTTGAATCCGCCCAGGCGGAGGAAAAGCTCCCGCCGGACGGCCAGGTTGCAGGAGGGGACGTAGAAGAAACGGTCGTCGCTGCGCGAATCCTTGGCCGCTAGCCCCATCAGCAATGACGACTTGACCTGCTCGTAGCGGTCCAGGGGTGTCTTGTCATCCTGGGAATCGACCCCCCCCCCCCCCCCCCCGAAATGGGGGGCGGGAAAGAGGGGCCCCCAGAGGTGCAACCCCGCGGCGGGCGCCCCCCCCCACGCGCCGAACGCGGCAGGGGGGGGTTTTTAAACGACGTGCCGGGCAGGTTGTGCGATGACAAGCAACCAGGAGGAAGAACATGGCACTGGTGTATGAAAAGAAGGAAGGGATTGCTTACCTTACGCTCAACCGCCCCGAGGCGCGAAACGCGCTGGACCCGCAAACCGTGGTGGACCTCATCGCGGCGTGGGAGGATTACAGGGACGACAAGGAGCTGCGCTGCGCCATCATCACGGGTGCCGGGGATCAGGTGTTCTGCTCCGGAGCGGACCTGGGCAAGCTGATCCCACTCTTCACCGGTGCGAAAAAGGCTGAATCCGAAGTGGAGAAACAGGTGGTCCAGGATCCCCTTTCCACGGGCAAGGCGCTGCTCAGGGAATTCGAGCTTTACAAGCCGGTCATTGCCGCCGTCAACGGACACGCCATAGCAGGGGGCATGGAGATGCTCTACTCCACCGACATCCGCATCGCCTCTGAAGAGGCCAGGTTCGGGCTCCAGGAGGTCAAGTGGTCCATCTTCCCCATGATGGGCTCCAGCGTGAAGCTTCCACGGCAACTCCCCTTTGCACGGGCCATGGAGATGCTGATCACGGGCGAACTGATGGATGCCCGGGAGGCCTTTCAGCTTGGGTTTCTCAACCGGGTGGTTCCAAAGGACAAGGTCATGGAGGAGGCGGAGCGGTTTGCGCGCATCATTGCGGGTAACGGCCCCCTTGCCGTGACCGCCATCAAGAAGGCGGTCCTGACCAACATCGGCCTGACCCTTGCCGAAGGACTGGCCAGGGAGGTGGAGATCGGCCTGCCCGTGTTCATGAGCGAGGATGCCAAGGAGGGCCCCCGGGCCTTCAAGGAGAAACGAAAGCCGCGATTCCAGGGGAAGTAAGGGCTGGATAAGGATTCAGGAGGGATTTGACAAATCCTTTATATAGCTCAGGAAATAGTGCTTCACCTGCTCAAATTCGAGCTTCAGGTTCTCCAGCACTTGCGGTGCAGACTCCATCTCTCCGCTCACTCCCATGATCTCCAGCCTGTTTGACAGTTCCAACATGCCCTTTGCGCCGGCATTGGCGCTGGATCCCTTCACAGCATGTGCCTCGGCACGTACACCTTCTGCATCCTGTTCCACCACAAGCCTGTAGAGCGCGGAGATATGGGGTTCCATGTCGGAGAGGAAGGTAGCGATCAATTCTTTTTCAAAATCCAGGTCTCCGTCCGCGATCTCCTGAATACGTTCGATCTGCACCGGCTTCTTCAGACCGGGGGCCTTCTTCTGGCTCTCCATGTTCATATCCGGAGCCTGTGCCC
>CAZSUQ010000723.1:2118-3239 GCA_964609935.1 uncultured Thermodesulfobacteriota bacterium
AGGTATTTCTCCAGGACCTCGTGCAAGGTCTTCTTGGTCACGGGTTTTCCGATGTAATCGTCCATTCCGGCTTCCAGGCATTTCTCCCGGTCACCCTTCATGGTGTGGGCGGTCATGGCAATGATGGGTATGTGCCTCGCTTCGCTTTCGCGCCTGCGGATCTCTACGGTCGCATCATAACCATCCATCACCGGCATCTGGCAGTCCATGAATACGAGATCATAGGGAATACGCGATAGTGCTTCCACAGCCTCCTTTCCGTTGGCAGCCACATCACAACGGTAACCTGCTTTCTCCAGCATCCGCGCAGCCACCTTCTGGTTCACCACGTTGTCTTCCGCCACCAGGATCTTGAAGCGCGCCTTGGTAGATTCACTCAACGAGTGGCGCGTAATCAGGGTCCGTTTCTTTGCCGGGTCCTTGCTCTGCTGGAGGCCCATGACCGCTGCGATGGTGTCATGGAGCTGACACTGTTTCACCGGTTTGGTCAGGTAGGCGCTAAATCCTGCCTCGAGCATCCTGGACGCATCCCCGCGGCGAGGGACCGAGGTCACCAGAATGAGGGGCGTCTCGCTGAGATCCGGGGTCTCCTTGATCTTCCTGGCCAATTCTTCGCCGTCCATCCCCGGCATTTGAAAGTCCAACAGAGCTATCGGGTAGGGCTTACCCGCTTGAAAAGCGGCTCGGAGCATCTCTAGGGCTTCAAATCCGTCATGAGCCTCCTCTGTGACACACCCCCAGACCTTGAACTGTTCCCGGAATACAAGCCTGTTTGTGGCGTTGTCATCCACAATCAGAATCCTGAGACCCTGGATATCCACGGCTTGAACAGCCTCCAGCAGTTCCCTGTCTTCCGGCTGTTTCTCGAACAGGGCGGTGAATGAAAAGGTGGACCCCTTTCCTTCTTCGCTTTCCGCTTGGATCCGGCCTCCCATGGCCTCCACAAGCTGCCGGCTGATGGCCAGGCCAAGGCCGGTTCCACCGTATTTCCTTGTCGTTGAAACATCCACCTGTGAAAAGGGCTGGAACAGGATACCCTTCCGTTCCTCCGGGATCCCGATCCCGGTATCTTTCACATCGAACCTGACCGTCTGATGAGTCTCGTTGAGTTTTGCGAGGCT
>CAZSUQ010000724.1:0-3238 GCA_964609935.1 uncultured Thermodesulfobacteriota bacterium
CGTTGATTCCATTGCTTTGCAGAAACGCGATCCGAGGGTTTGTCATCAAACGACCTCTCCCGATGTCACGCTTTTTTCTCCAGGGAAAGGGCAAACCTCCATCCCAGTTGCGGATGCCTGGGCAGAAGCTTCCTTTCTACATAGGGCTCGATCCTGTTCAGGCACCACATGGGGAGCTTGAGGTAGAAGGAAAGTGCAGAGGAATAACGTGTAAACAACTCCGTCACCTGGAAATAAATCTCTGAAAAAGGATTCAAAGAATAGAACTCCAAGACCTTGAATCCACAGGATTCAAAGTCCTGAATCACCTTCTCGGGATCATAGGATTTTTCATCCCCGCTCATCGGACCGATCTTCTTTCCCACCCAGTCCGCAATGTCCCGGAGCGGATGGACCCCGATCGGATCGGAGATGAACACATGGCCGCCCGACACAAGAATCCGCTCACACTCCCTGGCAAAGCGATTCAAATCCACGTGATGGAGTGCCTGGAAGCAGCAGACCGTGTCCACCACCCCCTCACGCAAAGGAAGGGTTCCAACGTCCGCAAAGAGCATTTGAAAAGGGGGAGAACCACAGCGAATCCTTTTGTCGAAAACAAATGTCTGCGGGTTCTTCAGCCCGTCAACAACAAACTCCTTCGCCACATCGCACCCCATGAGCCGCCGGGCCCCCAGACCGTGAAAATAATGCAGAACCCTTGGATTCCCGCAGCATGCCTCCAAAACAACTTTGTCCCGGATCCATGCAGGGTCCAGAAAGGCCAGCTGCTTGTCCCAGCTCTTGAGGACTTCACCGATGAGCCACCGATCGAACCGCGTCGATCCTCTTTTCAGAAAGTGGAGAAGATCGATATGCGGCTTGTTAAAGAATTCCGCTTCCCTCTTTAACCGCTCATCCATCTCTGGCTCTCGCACCGGGATTCCTGGCCGTCCTTCCGTCTTCATACAAAGGGTACGAAATTCGTTGTTCTCTTGTCGGGGGATCCTACATGTCGATAATATTGAAAACAGTTCCACCAGCTCAAGCCCGCAATCCTTTTTTCAAGGTAGAGACGAATCAGGCCCGCCAGTCTGAACAGAGGATTGGTCGGCAAAGGCAACGCTTTCTTCACAAGGGGATAAAGAAGAGGGAACCGGACAGCCCAATTGAAAAAAAGGTACAGGTTCGTCAGGCGCCCGGGGTCTGCGGTCGGCAAAAACGGTCCGGCCTTCCCTTCCCCGAGACTCTTGAAATCGTATATGTTCTCACCGTAGGTCGCGGGCAGGTACCTCTTCTCCATGCTGTGATGTGCAATCTTGGTTTCCGGGATGGGGAAACAGAAGTTGATCCTTGCATAGTCTGCTTTGATCTGAATATTCAGCTTCAGCGTCTCCATCGCGTCTTCGACGGTTTCTCCTGGATTCGCCAGCATGTTAAAGGTCACCAAACGAATCCCCGCCCCCTTGATCAGCCGGGCCGCGTGAAGAATTTCCCTGTTGCTGATCCGCTTGTTCAAGATCTTCAACCGTTGTGATTCTACACCCGTCTCGATGCCGATGGCCACGGACCGGCATCCGGCTCCTGCCAGATGCTTGACCGCCTTCTCATTGATGAACTCAACCGAACTGTTGCAGCTGAAAGGCAGGGAAGAATGATCCCTGTATGCTTGCTCAAAAGCTTCCAGCCATTTCAGGTCCGTAATGAAAAGATCGTCCGAGAAATGTACGATCCGGAGAGGATAACGGTCCCTGACGCAGAGGATCTCCTCCACAACCCTGCCGGGACTCTTCCTGCGAACGTAGGCTCCTCGATTCCGGTACATCCTGCGAAAGACCGGTTGATAACAGTAGGCGCAACTGTGAAAGCAGCCCCTGCCGCTCATGAATTTCTTCCATCGAAAATCCCTGGCGGATTTGTATCGATCGTAGTAAAGGGCTCGATCCGGGAGAGGTATCCGATCGAGATCTTTCACGAGATCCCGGAGTGGATTCTGGTGGATCCGTCCGTTTTCCTTGACCCAGAGGTTCTTGATATGACGTATTTCCTTCCCTTGGTCCGTGTTTTCACAGAACTCCAGGATCGCCTCTTCGGCTTCTCCAAGGCATATGATGTCAATCTCCGGAAAGGAAAGGATGTCCGGGTAGAAGGTCGGGTGCGTGCCGGCAAGAACAATCTTTTTCCCCGGGTAACGCGCCTTCAACCGTCGGCACATGTGGAGAAACCAATTGTGCGCGAGGATGGAAGAGGGAAGAAAGAAGTGATCCGGATCGATCCGTTCGATTTCAGAAAACAGGTCCGCTTCTTCCCTCTCGATGAGCAGGTCGGTCTCGTGTCCGTTCGCCTTCAGATGCGAAGAGAGCTCCATCAGGGCCAGAGACTCGTTGATGGCGTTGTCTTGGACAAACAGCAGTTTCACTGTCTCTTCCTCACCTCCCGGGACGAACGAGATGGCTGCAACATCCCTTTTCCCCCCCGGTCTGAACGTTTCTGGGCCTGGTTCAACGGTCACACCCGTTGCACGGATTTCGTGTCAGGACAACACGGACGGACAAAAAGCGAATTAACGGAAGACCGAAGCCAGGGAGTTCACCGCCCCCAACAGGTCCCGGATCCCCAGTGTCCGGATCTTGAAAAGGTGACGCAACACGATCCTGGGCCGCAGGTAAAATCGAAGAAGGGCTCTCCTCTGGTACCGAATGATGTCTTTCAAGCTCAAGTCCTTCGGGAGATAGATCGGAGGGTTTTTCTGAGAGGGATAGTTCGTAAACCGCTCCCATTGATCCGTATCCGGTATCGTTCCCTGAGAAATGAATTCCTCGTAGATCTTGGTTCCCGGAAAGGGGGAAAACACCGTGAACTTGGCAAAGTCGATGTCCAGACTCCTGGCAAATTCGATGGTCTCGTTCACGGATTGATGGGTCTCCTCGGGCACCCCCAGCATGAAGAAGCCGATGATCTGAATCCCCGCCCGGCGCGTCACCTCCACGGCATTTCTCGCCGCCTGCAACGTGGCATGTTTCTTGATCGCCGTCAGCCCTCCGGCACTGCCGGTCTCGAAACCGTACATAATCCGTCGAAGCCCGGACTCCTGCATGGCCTGCAGGAGTTCGAGGTCCACGAGGTCCACGCGCGTTTCGGTGATCCAGACCGCCTTCTTGTGGAGTCCCCTTGCCATCATCTCCTGGGAAAACGAGAGCCCTTCCTTCTTCGTCAGGGGAAAGATCGGATCCGTAAAGGAAACCTGCCGGTAGCCGAA
>CAZSUQ010000725.1:0-3237 GCA_964609935.1 uncultured Thermodesulfobacteriota bacterium
CCTTTGAATTAAGTCTCTGATGTGATGTTGCAGAGATTGTATGATTGTGATAGCCTAAGAGCATAATATAGTTATGGCAGATGGCACAAAAATTGGTGCATCGGAGAAAAGTTGACAAACAAATGGACCATAAACTGCGCAAATTGTCATAAAAACCTCACCGGGAACGTAGTAGAGGGAGCTGAGTCAAGGTGTGATTGGTGCGGTCACTTGAATTACGTACCCGTTAATGAAGAACTTAGAAGGTTTCTTCCAGTGTGGTTTTTATCAAGCCATGAGGTAGATGATGAGTCTTTAACCAAAAAGATTGAGGAGATTGTTCTACAGAAGCCAGAAATAGAGAACCTTATTAGAAGAATGGAATCCGCTCGAAGAGTTAGGAAGGCAGAAAAAGACACAATAAAGAGGTTGAAACAGGAAGAAAAGAAGAAGGCTGACACAAGACAAAAGAAGAAAGAGCTTAAAGAAAAATATAGAACAGAAAAGCAGGAAACGAAGGTGCGTAATCCGGTGAAGTTGCCCAGTCGATCCGGTTGAAGGTGTCCACCTGATCCGGATGAAAGTGTCCAGGAGTCGGAGCGAAGCGACGCTGGGTTTTTCATCATGATTCAAGTGGACAGTTTCAGTCAACCTTGGATTTGATTTTCCTTACCGATTCTCCCTTCAATTCGATTTTATGTGCATTGTGCACAACACGATCCAGGATGGCATCGGCGATCGTGGGCTCCCCGATTACATCGTGCCATTTGGAGATAGGCAACTGGCTGGTAATAATCGTTGACGTCCTATTGTGCCGGTCTTCCATGATCTCCAGCAGGTCCCGTCTTTCCGTGTCCTGCAAAGCGCTCAAGCCCCAATCGTCAAGGATGAGAACCTGAAGGCGTGCAAGTTTTTGCAGCCTCTTACCGTATGAACCATCCGCCTTGGCCAGGTTCATTTCCTGCAGAAGTCGAGGCATGCGACAGTACAATGCGGCGTAGCCGTCCCGGCAGGCTTTGTGAGCCAACGCACAGGCCAGGAAACTTTTTCCGCTGCCCGTGGGGCCGGTGATGATCACGTTCTGAAGCTTGGTCACCCAGTCGGAGTTGGTCAGGCGCAACAGGAGCGATTTGTTCAACCGCCGAGGGATCCGGTAATCGATCTTTTCCACACAGGCCTCCGGGATTCGCAGCTTGGCACGGCTCAGCCGGTAGTTGAGCTTTCGGTTTTCCCGATGGATCCATTCCTGATCCACCAGGAGCCCGAAGCGATCCTCGAAGGCCAGAGAGGCGATCTCAGACTGAGCACCTTGTTGTTCAAAGGCATCGGCCATGCCGTACAGTTTCATGGTGCGCAGCTTCGCCAGGGTTTCTTCTACGATCATGGGTCTCCTCCTCTCATCAGTGGTAGTAGTCTTTGCCTCGGATGTTGCCGTGGAACAGAGGGAGGATGGCCTCTTCGGGGCTTTCCTCCTGTAACGGTTGGGCGTCCAGGCCCTTCTCTAAGATGGATTTGACGCTCTGGTAAGAAGGACTGCCGATTCTCAGGGCCCGTTGACAAGCCTTCTCCAGTCTCTGGGGGTCATAACGTTGTGCCAGCCGAAGGATGCCCAGACAGCTTCGAAAGCCCTGTTCCGGGTGTTTTCGGCTCTCCATGACCTTTCCCATCAGCGCCTCGGTCCATGGGCCGGTTTTCCTTCCCCATGCAAGGATCCTCTCCGGGGTCCACTCCAGGTATTTGCTGTGCGAAGGGGGCCGGTGGGCATCCTGGGTCTGATGCCTTCCCGGCCGATACATCCGCGGGTGGCTGGCCACGCGTCGGCCCTGATGCCAGACTTCCACGGTGGCTGCGGAAAGCCGCACGTCCACGGTCTTGTGAATCAACCCGTAGGGAACCGAGTAGTAGCTGCGGGCCGCCTCGATGTGGTAATCGATATTCACCTTGGCCTTCTTCCATGCTCCGTATTCGTATCGCTTGGCGGGCAGGGGTCGCATGGCAGGCCGGTCCACCTGCTCAAAGAGTTCCTGGCGGGAGACGTCCAGCTTCTGGAACTTCTTTCCGTTGAGCGTCTCAAGGATCTCTCCGATGGCTTCGTTCAACTCGGCCAGGCTGAAAAAGGTATGGTCGCGCAACCCGCCGAGGATCATCCGTTCGGCCACGCCCACGGCATTCTCCACCTTGGCCTTGTCCCGGGGCTTGCCTGCCCGTGCCGGCAGGATGGCCAGCCCGTAATGATCGGCAAAGTCCTGGTAGGTGGGATTCAAGTCCGGTTCGTATCGGCAGGCTTTGGTCACGCCCGTCTTGGTGTTGTCCGGCACCACCAGGGCCGGGACCGCCCCGAAGTACTCGAGCATGCGCATGTGGGCGCCGATCCAGTCCCGGAGCTGCTGGGTGTGCGTGGCTTCGGCATACGTGTAACTGCTGGCTCCCAAGCAGCCCACGAAAAGCTCTACCGGATGTATCTCTCCGGTCTTCGGGTCCACGGTCTCGGGCTTCTTGCCCGCCCAGTCCACGAAGACCTTCTCACCGGCCTTGTGCTCCTGACGCATCGTCGGATGGAGCGTTGAGGCCCATCTGCGGTAATAGTCGTAGAACTGGGTCCGGCGGTATCCGTCGGGAACCTGCTCGTGATACTCCTCCCAGAGCTGCTGCAGGGTGACCCCCGGTCGTTTCAGCTCCCGGTGCATGTACTTCATGTCCGGCATGCTCTTGGAAGGGGGCAAGGAAACCGGGGATGTCTTCTCCGGGAACAGTCTCTGCTCCAGAGCTTTGTCGTCCAGATCCTCGGGAAGGGGCCAGGGAAGGCCGGAAAGGTGGAATCGGTGCACGTACTCGGCCACCGTTCGATGGCTGATCGAACAGCCTCGCCCAATGGCACGATCACTCAACTCGTGTTCAAACCGGAGCCGTAAAACCTCTTTGAGCTTCCGCATCGACAGTCTCTTTGCTGGCATAATCCCTCCTCAAGAGTGTTTTCTCTTGAGGAAGTATCCTAACGTCTGGTGTGCCAGCGTCGACTGTCGCTCCTGAGTCTCCTAAATCGTTCAAAATGGAATGTTCCAATCCGGTGCACACCGAAAAAGTGGACAGCTTCCGTCCGGATTCAGTGGACAGTTTCCTCCGGATTGGGTGGACAACTTCGACCGGATTCAGTGGACAGCTTCGTTCGGATTCGGTGGGCAACTTGGGGCGGATTACGCAACTTATAAAGAAAATTACCAGGCTTTTCTAAATGTCTACAATATTCTAGGCCAAGAC
>CAZSUQ010000726.1:0-847 GCA_964609935.1 uncultured Thermodesulfobacteriota bacterium
CATGGATGGACCTGCCTGTGCAATCGCGAAAGAGCCCATAGGGGTCAATGAACAGGTTGACCGTGATGCCCAGCACCAGGAAGATCATGGCCCCCAGGAGGGCTCTTGTGAAGAAGTCTTTAAAAGTCAAAGTAAAGGAATTCCTTTGGTGGTGTCGAGTTTAAAAAAACCATGCTTACGAGAACGATGCACACAAGAACCAGAACGGATTTCCCGGAAGGAACAAAACGATCCGGAATGCTGTTGGTGTTCTTTGTGAAGAAAAGGATAATAACAGCCACCGAAGCCAGAAACACGCTGGTCACCCTTTCCGTTATACCGATGCTTTCACACAGGGAATAGCCTGAAAACCCGGCGCCTCCGAACATGGCCTTGATCACGTGGACCGCCTCCGGAAAGGTCTCGCACCGAAAGAAAACCCATGCACAGTTGACAAACACAAAGGTGATGAGAACGGCCAGCACCCTGGGGAGGCGGAACGGAAGCTTGCCCCAAAGCCGGTGGATGACCGCAGCACCGCCGTGCATGGCCCCCCATGCGACAAAGGTCCAGGCTGCCCCGTGCCACAACCCGCCGATCAGAAAGGTGATCATGATGTTGACATAGGTTCTGGCCTCTCCCTTCTTGTTCCCGCCGAGCGGGATGTATATGTAGTCCCTGAGGAACCGGCTCAGCGTGATGTGCCACCTTCTCCAAAAATCCTGAATGTTAACAGATAGATACGGAGAATTGAAATTGATCGGGAGCTTGATGTTGAAGAAATAGGCGGACCCGATGGCCATGTCGGTATAGGCGCTGAAATCGAAATAGATTTGAAAGGTGTATGCATAGAGCAGTACCCAGGTCC
>CAZSUQ010000726.1:857-3230 GCA_964609935.1 uncultured Thermodesulfobacteriota bacterium
AACGTGTAACTCATCGAGGCTGTCCAGGCCTCGAGAAAGGAGATGTCCTCGCCCCCGTTCCCAAAGCCGGCGTTCGCCCAGATCCCGAATGTATCGGCAAAAACCGTTCGCTTGAACAACCCCAGAAAGAACAAAAAAAGACCGATGGACATGTTTCGATAATCAACATCCCCATGGTTTTGAACCTTGAACTGGGGCATCATCTCGTTGTAGCGGACGATAGGGCCGGAAATGAGCTGAGGGAAGAAGAGAACGAAAAGGCAGTAACCCGAAAAACTCGAATCAACGATCTCCCCTCGATAAGCGTCCACGATCCAGGTAATTTGTTGAAAGGTGTAGAAGCTGACGGCCAGCGGAAGGATGAGGCGGAGACAGGGGATGTTGGCGCCTGCGATCGTATTCACATTCAGGATAAAGAAATCCGCATACTTGAAGAATCCGAGAAACCCCACATTGAAAAGAACGCTGAACGTGAGAAGGAGTTTTGACCCTATCGGCTGCGGGGCCTCTCCGTTTCGCGCTCGAATGAGGATCAGGCCTGAAACGTAGTTGACCGAAAGGGACAGGAAGAAGATGGAGAGGAAGTCCGCGGCCTTGTACCCGTAAAAAACCAGGGAACAGATGATGAGCCACAGCTTGGAGAGGGTGCCCGCGTTGGCTCGGTTGAGAAGGAAATAGACAATGGCCGCAACGGGAAGAAACAGAAAGATGTATGGAAAGGAGTTGAACAGCATATTGAATGACTTTGTGAGTTGGAGGTGGAATGCGGGGTCGGGTTCAGCCCTAGGCCTATCTTCCGTTCCACATTCCTGTTCCTATACCGGGCTCCATCATAGGGAAAAGCAGGGTAAAAATCATTTTCTCTTTTGTTCCGACAGGGTTAGCCCAACTTTTCTTGACACAAAACCGGGGTCATCCTATACTCCTGCCATCCGAAATATCTTATATTCTATGTATAATACAATATCAAAAAAGGGGATCCGGTTAAATGGCCCTGAGCCCGCAAAGATTGATCAGGCTTACGAGAAAAGAGCTGGCGGGGCTGATTGAGCAAGGGGGCGGCGGCATCTCCAGTGAAGACAGGGATGAGATGGCCATTCCCACCTATTTGCACCGAAACCCGCTCATTCAGTGGCTGTTCTGGAAACGGCACGAGATCATCCTGAGACTGGCGGGGTTGCAGGGTACGGAACAGGTGATGGATTTTGGCTGCGGGATCGGCGCCATGCTTCCTTCCCTGTGCGCCTATGCAGGGGGCGTATACGGCGTGGATCTCTTCCCGGGGGTTGCACGCGCTCTGTGTGAAAAAAGAGGCCTTGATGCAACGCTTCTCACCGACAAAGAGGTTTCAGGGGCCATCCCGGACCGCGGCCTGGATCTGATCATTGCCGCCGATTCCATGGAACATCTGGATGACCTGCAGGGGACGATCAGCCTGTTTCAGGCAAAGATGAAGCCCGATGCTCGACTCATCGTTTCCGGCCCCACGGAGAGCCCCCTGTATCAATTCCTGCGGGGCGTGGCCGGCTTTGGGGACAAAGGAGGGTATCACCATACCAACATCCATGATATTGTCGATCAGATCATGAAGAACGGGTTTCGCATGCTGAATTCCTGTTCCATCCCCTTTTTCCAGGTTTCCGCCCTGTTTCGGATCGTGGAATTCGTCAAATCGACGTGACCGGACGCAAGAGCAATTCAGAGAATAGCCACATGCGCAGAACACTGGTGATCATCCCGGCCTACAACGAAGAAAAGAACATCAACCACGTCCTGTCGGATATCGAGCAGAGTGGATTTGACCTCGACGTGGTCGTTATCGACGACGGGTCCGGCGATCGAACCGCCGAGATCGCCAGATCGAGAGGCGTGGCGGTGATCTCCCTCCCTTTCAACCTGGGGATCGGGGGCGCGGTCCAGACCGGATTCAGGTATGCCTCGGAGAACGGTTACCACATCGCCATACAGTTCGACGCGGACGGCCAGCACATCGCGGGCGAGATCGGCCTGCTGCTGGAATGCATGGAAAAGGAGTCGTGTGACGTGGTGATCGGATCCCGGTTCCTTACCAGGACGAGTTACAGGACGCCTTTTGCCCGAAGGCTCGGCATCGGGATCTTTACGATCATCAACACCCTGATCGTGGGGAAGAGGATCACGGACAACACGTCGGGATTCAGAGCCTACAACAGGAAGGCGATCGAGTTTCTGTCCAGGGACTACCCGTCCGATTACCCGGAACCCGAAGCGGTCATCGTCCTGAGCAGGAACGGGTTCCGAATCTCAGAGGTGGCTGTGGAGATGAATCAGCGGATGTTCGGTGACTCGTCCATCGGTGTGCTGGGCTCCCTCTACTACATGGTGAAGGTCATC
>CAZSUQ010000727.1:0-3229 GCA_964609935.1 uncultured Thermodesulfobacteriota bacterium
CGCAGAACAGGAAACCAAGGACCTTGAACGGGGAAGGGATGGACCCGGAAAGCCTCATGAGCCTCAGGCGTAATCCCGGCCGGGACTCCAGCACGTCCAGTTCGGAAAGATGCTTCAAAGCCCTGGGCGTGGGACAAGATCCTGTTTCCGGGTCCTTCTCCATGATCTCGGCATTCCGGAATGCAACGAGAACATCGTTCAGGTCCATCCGGGATGGGGTCCCCACCCCATCCTGTACAAAGGTCGTCTCATATTCCATCCACTGGACGCTCTCTTCCAGAGAGGGCGCCTGTTGCGGGACCACGGCAACGCCCAGCAGGGCAAACCCTTCCGGGAGTACGGTTCGGAGCGACTCGGCAACCGTCTCTTTGCCCACCGCACCGGAGAACCACAGGTCCATGTATTCGGCATGACTCTCCACGCCCACGGGCAATGCGGGGCCAAAGGCCACCTTTGGATGCGGATGCTCCCCTACGGTATAAGCGATGGGAAGGCGGCTCCTTCGAAGGGCACGGTAGAACACGTTGATGGTTTCCAGGTGACTCAGACAGGCCATGCCGGACCTCTTTGCATAGGACACCCGAAGTCGCGGATGGTTCGTTGCTCGATCGCCGGGGAGGAGATCCGGCAGGGATTTCTCTGCCCCCCGGATCGCTGCGTCCCGATCCTCCAGAGGAGGCGTTGGTGTGCGGACGGCCCCGGGTTCGTCCTTCCGACCACAGAGGGAACAGGCTTCACACCGGCCTGTACAGTGAAAGGGTGTCAGTACACCGCGCTGTGCACGTTCAAACTCCCGCGCAAGGAACCTTTTATCCATCCCTGTGTCGATCCAGTCCCATGGCAACGGATCCTCAGGATCGGCAAAGGGATGCAAACAGGATTCAGGTGACAGCCCTGTTTGTTCAAACGCCTTTTGCCACAGGTCGAACCGCATGTGTTCGGTCCATCCGTCCAGGCGACAACCCAGGCGGTAGGCCGCCTCCAGGGAATCGCAAAGGTTCCGGTTTCCTCGCGCAAAGATCCCTTCCAGAAGGCTGAGCCTGGGATCGTGCCATTTCAGCCGGAATCCCGGCCGCCGAAGATGCTTCCTGAGAAAGGCCTGCTTTCTCTCCGCACCCTCCCTGCTCTGCTGCGCCTCCCACTGAAAGGGTGTGTGCGGTTTGGGCACGAAGGTGGATACGTTGACGGTTATCTGAAGGGGAGGTCTCTTGGATTTCCGGACCCGCTTGCGCAGTTCCCTGGCGAGAAGGACGATGGATTCCACATCCGATTCCTCCTCTGTGGGAAGTCCGATCATGAAATAGAGCTTCAGAGAGCGCCACCCGAGCCCTGCCAGCATCTGTGCGGTCCGGAACAGCTCCTCTTCGTCGATATCCTTGTTGATCACACCACGGAGACGCGGGCTTGCCGCCTCCGGAGCCAGCGTAAACCCGGTCTTGCGAACGCGGAGGATCTCTTTGGCCACCGAGGGCTCCAGGGATCCCACGCGGATGGAAGGAAGGGACAGGGAGACCCGCTGCGGTTCGAACTTCCCCATCAGGGAGGGAATGAGACGACCGATACCGGCATAGTCCCCGATACTCAGGGACAGCAGGGACAACTCCTCATAACCGGTGGTCTTCAGGCTTTGCATGGCCAGTTCATGAATCCGCTCGTGACTTCGCTCCCGGTAGGGCCGATAGAGGTTCCCGGCCTGACAGAACCTGCAACCGTGAGGACACCCACGGGCAACCTCCAGGCTGATGCGATCGTGAACGATCCGCGTGAAAGGGACAAGGGGCCGGTCCGGATAGAAGGCAGCATCCAGGTCGGGCACCGTACACTTCCTTACAGGCCCTTTCCTGTCCGTTGTGGGCTTGAGGTGCCAGACCTTCCTTTCCCCCTGCTGTTCCCAGTCATACAGGGAAGGCACGTAAAGGCCTTCGAGGCGGTCCAGGGCCTTCAGCAGGGCCTGGCGGCATTCGCCGCTCTGCTTCCAGGAGGAAACAAGGCCGCAAAGGTCCGGCAGGCAATCCTCTGCCTCCCCGATAACGAATGCATCAATATAGGCGCTCATCGGTTCCGGGTTGAAGGCACACGGCCCTCCTGCAAGGATCAGGGGATGCTCCCTGGAGCGTGCCTCGGTGCGCAAGGGGATTCGGCCGAGATCCAGGATCGCAAGCACATTCGTGTAGGTCAGTTCATAGGCGAGCGTGAAGCCGAGTATATCCAGACGAACCAAGGGGGTATTCGATTCCAGGGTTGTCAGGGGGATGTCTCTGTCCTGGAGGACAGAGGCAAGGTCCATGTCGGGCAGGAAGACCCGCTCAGCCACGATACCCGGACGTTGATTCACGGCGTGATAGAGCAGGTTGAGCCCGAGATGAGACATGCCGATCTCATACAGATCAGGAAATGCAAGTCCCATGTGAATTTCATCGTTGAGGCGGGCGGGACATACGGCATGTATCTCGGTTCCCAGATAACGAGAGGGCCTTTTCACCAATGCAAGATATTCAGGGGTCATACACTCCCTTCGAGTAGAAGCACAGGTTGAGAAATATCATATAATCTATTGATTTACCTTCATTTTGTGATTTTCTCTTCACCTTGTATTGTAGACATGGGGGCTTGAAATAGCAACATTTGTTATTTACTTTCTGCTCTATTATGATGAAATTTTAAAAGAATGGTTCAGGTTCCTCACAAGGGAGGCTACAGGGGTCCGTGCCCGGGAAATCCGATAAAAAGCAATCCCTGCTCAAGGGTCTGCCCGCTGTACATGAAATCTTGAAGTGGCCCGGCCTGGTTCACGCAAACGAGGTCCGGAAGGTTCCGCGATGGGCTCTCCGCCGGGCCGTTCAGTCGGTCCTGGATCGAAAGCGGGAGGAGATCCTCAAGGGAGGCAAGAAAAAGCCGGATTCCCGACAGGTCATGGAGCGTGAGATCCTGGAGGAAGCCGGGGACCTCCGGAGGGGAAACCTGCGCCCCGTGATCAATGCAACCGGTGTGATCCTGCACACCAACCTGGGTAGAGCACCCATGGCCAGGGAGGCGTTACAGGCGATCCGGGAGGTGGCAACCGGCTACTCCAACCTCGAGATGAACCTGGCCGATGGACAACGGGGAATGCGATACGAGCACGTGGAGGATCTTCTCTGTGAACTCACAGGCGCCGAGGCGGCCCTTGTTGTGAACAACAACGCGGCTGCGGTGTTTCTCGCCCTGCGCGTACTGGCCAGGGAAAAGG
>CAZSUQ010000728.1:0-3223 GCA_964609935.1 uncultured Thermodesulfobacteriota bacterium
CCCCAACACGGGCAAGTATTACTTTGTGACAGAGACCGATCCGTCCAAACTTCAAGCTCTGGCCAAGGGCGATTTTGCCTCCGCGCTGGCGCAGGGATTGATCACCGAAGCACCCGATTACAAACCACCCTGGTGGAAGAAAAAACACATTCAATGAAAAGGACAACATGAACAAAAGAATGCAAAATCCAGTAACGATAAAAAACCTGCTGTTGATGGCCTTTATGATTCTGCTGATCAGCAGCCTGGCATGCAACCTTTCAAACATTGAAAATCAAGCGCCAAACCAGGACCCACCGCCGAGTGGTGAAGAACCTTCGGATGGAGAGCCACCCGAAGGCGAGCCATCCCATGAGCAGGGAGAACCCGAGCAACACGAAGAACCGCCTCCGGGCGAAGAACACCCCGAAGAAGTCAGGATTGAATTTCAGGCCGAGCGCACCCACATCGCTCCCGGTGAATGCACCATGCTTTTCTGGCATGTGGAAGGCGGATATGGTGTTTTCCTGAATGGGGAGTCGGTTGATCATGCCGGAGAACGAGAAGTCTGTCTGGAAGAGACAGCGCCGTTTTTCTTGGGGGTGGATCTTGGTGAAGAGATGGATGAGCGGGCCCTTGAAATTTTCGTGGAAGGGGAACCGGGTGAGGGTCATCCGCCTGAGGAACACCCACCTGAAGGGGAACCGCCCGAAGGCGAGCATCCACCTGAAGAACCGCCTCCCGGAGAACCTCCGCCCGAGGGAGAACCCCCACCCGAGGGTGAGCCGCCTCCAGAGCAGGAGCCGCCACCTTCTGGGCCCGAAATGAATGATGAAGAAGCCATCCGACAGGCATTGCTGGCGTATCTAGGCTGGAGTGAGTCCGAATTGGAATTCAGTATGGGCGAGATAGACGGCAGCGTTGCCCAGGGTGGGGTCAAAAAGAGCGGCGATATGAGCGGCGCGGCTTGGTTCGCGGGCAAGGACCCTGGCGGGCAATGGGTGGTCGCTCACGTCGGGCAGGACCTACCTCCCTGCGATGCGATCCAGCCCTTCAATTTCCCCACCAGTTGGATCTCACACTGCATGGATGGTTCTGGCAATACCGTCGAACGATAAGTGCTGAGCGGTTTGCGCATCATTAAAACCTGTATTTTCTAACGCACAGCCTAAGCAGATTTCGGTTTGAGCATGAAAGCCAATTCATGCCACTATCCGAAATCTGCACAATCTTTATTCCCTTTCAAAACTTCTCGCCAAGTTGCCCATGGCGAGAAGTTCTCTATTTCCAAACCCATATTCTGACTTACCCGTGAGAATTGTGCATTACTTGTAGAGACGCAGCATCCCTTCGATAGGCTCAGGACAAGGCTGCGTCTCTATCGGCAAAAACTCGGCAGATGGGTCCGTTACTTTTCGGCTCTTTCATGCGACTAAAGGGGTAGAAAATCAAAATTTGCAATCATAAAGGAGTAAATCATGGAAGAGCTAGAGATCACACAAGAAGAAGTTATCGAAGAAACTGAAGAGATTGTCGAAGCCGAAGAGGCAGTCGAAATCGAAGACACAGCCGAAGCCGAGGCTGTTGAGGCCAGCGAGGTCGAAGAGATGATTGAGGCCGAAGAACAGGCAGTGGAAGATGCCACCCATGATCCAGGTGCCCGCATCGAAGAGACTCAAGATTTTGCTGAGGCCGAGGCCGTGGAAGCTGAAATAACAGAAGTCATGGAAGCTGACGAAACCGAAGAGGTCGATGTCGCAGCGATGGCAGAAG
Organism: uncultured Thermodesulfobacteriota bacterium; assembly: GCA_964609935.1. Taxonomy (GTDB): domain Bacteria; phylum Desulfobacterota; class DSWW01; order DSWW01; family DSWW01; genus CAYTRL01. Next base: position 1,753 of record CAZSUQ010000728.1, read on the forward strand.
CCGAAGCTGTCGCCGAGGCAGAGGAGATTGCCGAAACTTCAGCCATGGCAGGCCTGGGCGAAGAGCCGGGTATGGTGAAACCGGACGAACCACAGGGCCAGTACCGTGACCCACTGACCGGCAAAGGTTATGACGGGCAGTCCCAATCCTCAGAAAGCGAGTCGGAAGCTGAAGAGTACATCTTAGCCGAAACCCTGGACGAGATGGAAGACATCCAGGTCCAGGCAGAAGCGGTAACAACCACTGCAGCCGAGAGCGCCGGAATATCAGGGCCAGGCACGGATAGCATGGAAGCCGACCCTGGTCTGATCGACGGCAACGAGCCGGGGTATCGGGTTGAAGACAAAAATGGAGACATCAGCGGAGCGGTAGGCACCCAAGATGGCTTCAATGAAGATATGACGGGCGAAATTGATCCCCAACGCCTGGGCCCCGAGAGCCTACCCCAAAATGAGAAATTACCCGTGGGCATGGGCCCCAATGGCGCTCTCTTCCCCGGCGGCGGCAAGATGCCTGGCGGAAAAGGTGGGTTCCCCGGCGGCAGCAAGACCAACGGCGGTGGGCCACCCGTGGGCAACTACGGCGGCGGCTCCAAGGGCAATGGGAAGGGAAAAAGCGGTAAAACTACCTATTGGGGTGTCAACGATGGTCAGTCCTTCGAAGGAAGTTCCAATGACAGTTGCGAGAAGGAAACCGTCAAACAGAGCAAGCGCAGCGAAATCACCTCCGACGGCAATGTAATTATCGATTGCGGTAATGGAACCCAATACCAGCTCTACTGGGAGAACGGTGGCGACATCGAAGTCAGCAAGCGTGGTATGACCATGGATGGCGGTACCCCCATGCCCTACACCGGCAACTGGAGTTGGGGTGAAGATCCCGATCCAGATACCCCCATCGGTGGTGTGGACCATGAAGCCGGCAAAGTGTTCCCCGTTCTGGGCGGCAGCAGCTCGAAGAGCGGCGGCAAGACCCCTGGCGACAAAGACGGCGAAGATGACTCCGGCAAATTCCTGGGCGACCCCAACTTGAGCGGCAGCGACGATTACGTGCCCCCACCCGATGACGATATCCCTTACCAGATTTTGAACCAGTACAACGTTGGATACTAAATTTCAACATTGAGGTAGAGACGTAGCATGCTACGTCTCTACAACTAATTCCCCACACTGACCATCACATAACCATCTTCATTGAGATAGCGTTGCGCGGCCTCCTGAACTCCCTCTTGGGTGACTCCGTTGATGCGAGCGATAGCTGCCTCGAAGGGTTCAGCTTGAGAAAGCAGCGCCTCAATGCCAAAAATACCCGCCACCGAGAGATTGGTCTCGAAGCGCCGCGCCAGCGTCCCGGCATAATATCCTTGGGCAGCGGCCAATTCATCGGCACCAATTCCCTGTTCCTGCAGATCCAGCCACTCATCGAGGATCGCATCCTGGAGTGTGGTCAGATTCTCGGGGGCACAAGCGGC
>CAZSUQ010000729.1:0-3215 GCA_964609935.1 uncultured Thermodesulfobacteriota bacterium
GAAGACGGCTTTCCTCACCAAAGGACCGCTCAAAATTATCCGCGATGTATTTTTCCACGAGTTTCCCAACACCGAAGATCTTCACCGTTACGTCCCCCACCACGCTCTGAATATGTTTGTCACCCTTCTGTTCGAAGAAGATCCTCCCTCCGGCCTTGATCTTGCCGGCCATCTTGGTGGGCGTGATCTCCATGGTGCCCGTGTTGTTCTTTGTGTCCAGTATGAGGTCCACAACAAAGGAATTGGCTCCGCCCAGCGCCTTTTTCACCGGTCCCGGCATGGGGACGTCCATGTTGTACTTCAACTCTATGTAGAGCTTTTCCCCTTCCGCCCGATTCTTCAGGACCTCCAGGGACTGGATCTCAGAGTGCCTCTCCGTGATATAGGCAATGGCCTTTTCATCGGCCAGGTACTGCCTCACCACCTCGGGTGACGTGTCAAAAGGGCAGACAGACTTGAATTCCATGGTATTCCCTCCAGCAAGAGATTTGTGCCCATTTTCTCATAGTGTAACGGTCTCCTTGCGATGAGCGGGATCCATCTTTTCATTTGTAAAGAGGAAGGTCAAGGTTTGGTCGTTCCCGCTGTTTTGGGGCGGCGGGCATTTATCATGATAAGAAATATTCTCATTAAGAGAGTTAATATGAGAATTTTCCTTGAGGTTCCTTGAGGTCTTATGGAATGGCTTTGACCCTGGGTAAGCGAAAAACAAAAGGAATTCCATGATGTTAGGAGGCTTCTCCCCCTTTTTCTGAGCCTTTGGCACGTCTTTTGTAGTTACCTCCACACAGATTGAGAAGCAAGGGACGATTCAAGCCTCCTGGAAAAAGCAACAGAGATAGACAAAGGACAGAAAAGATGAGATACACAAAGCTTATGACGCTCGTTCTTGTCTGCTCCTCATTTGTTCTCTTTGTCTAGCTCTTGCTCTCTTGCCACCCGGTCTCCGAGCCGTCTCTGTGGAACATGCCCCCGCGATTCCCTGACGAAAAAAAACGCCCCCGCTAAAGGGCGCTTTCTGAAGAAGAGGAATCTCTCTCCGGCACTCGAGATTCGTATAACTCCTTTTTGCTGCTTTATCGAAACGGAGGACGATGCGGAACAACCCGTTGTTCAAGGTCGTCGTGCAGGTTGGCCTTGCCCTGGTCTCAGATCAGCATGCTCCTGATGCGAATGGCCTCGGATACGTGCTCTGTCCCTTCCTCCGGCCGGTTGTCCTCATCCACCAGGACGATTCTGGGCTTGTGCATCCGGGCTTCTTCCTCATCCATCCAGCCGAAGTGGGCGATGATCACAAGATCCCCTGTTGTGGCCTTGTGTGCGGCCGCCCCGTTGATGCAGATCGTTCCGGAGCCGCGTTCGCCCGTGATGGCATAGGTGCTGAAACGCGCACCCGTGGTGATGTTCCAGACATCCACATGCTCGAACTCCTGGATGTCGGAGGCCTCCATGAGATCAACATCGATGGTGATGCTCCCGTTGTAGTGAAGGTTTGCCTCGGTAACCCTCGCACGGTGAATTTTGCCCAGCAGCTTGTTCCGTTGCATCGTGAATTCCTCCTATCGGGTTCAATCTGCTCCGCAGAGAACGCAGTTGTCGATCAGCCTTGTTTTGCCCAGGTATGCGGCCACAGCCAGGACCGCCTCCCTCTCGATGGTTTCCACATCCTCCATGGTTGTGGTGTCGCAAATCTTTATATAGTCGATCCGAATTCGAGACTGCGCTGAAAGGATCTCCTCCACCTTTTCCCTGAGGGGTTCGGCCTGCCTCTCGCCCTTGAGAAAAAGGTTTTCTGCATGGTCCAGGGATCGCTTGATGGCCAGTGCCTCTGTCCGTTCCTCCGGGCTCAGGTAGGCGTTCCGCGAACTCATGGCCAGCCCGTCCGGTTCTCGGACGATGGGGCAGCCCACAACCTCGATATCAAAAATCAGGACCTTTGCCATCCTCTGGATGACCGCCCGTTGCTGAAAGTCCTTGTCTCCGAAAAGGGCCACGTGCGGCCTGACGATGTTGAAGAGCTTGGTAACGACCGTGGCCACGCCCCGGAAATGAATGGGACGTGAACGTCCGCACAGGTTCCGGGTCGCCTTTTCCAGGGTCACGTAGGTCTCGAAACCGTCCGGGTAGATCTCTTTCACCGTGGGGTAGAACACGATGTCCACGCCCGCCTCCTGCATGAGGCGCTCATCGCCTTCAAAGTCCCTTGGGTAGGCTTCCAGATCCTCGTCGGGCCCGAACTGGGTGGGATTGACAAAGATGGAGGCCACCACGATGTCGGCTCGTTTCCCGCCCTCACGCATCAGGGAGAGGTGCCCTTCATGGAGGTACCCCATGGTGGGTGCAAAGGCGATGCGCAGTCCCTGTCTGCGCAACTCCTCTGACCTTTTCTGCATGCAGGCCACATCCCCGATGATCTCCACCGCGCGAATCTCCCTTTTTGCCGCAGAAACAGAGGCCTTCATCTTGCGATTCCCGCCAGCCTGCAATTCGCAGGCTAACTTGCCTTTGCGGTGATGACGCGTTCTTACAGACGCTTGAAGGTTCCGCCGGGATGGATCCGTCTACGCTCGAGGAATTTGGAGGAAGGATGTCCGGGTATGGAAAATCGGTTTGCTCTCTGGGGAGAGATGGGTGGGAAGTCCCATTTCTGTTTCTGTCCCCGTCCCGGTCCTTCCTCTCAAGGATCCAAGCGGAAGTTACTAGCCTCGTTACGTTTTTCCTGGAATGCAGGCTGGGTTTCCCATTCCCGCTTCCACACGAAATCGGCTAATTCAAATCATTATATTTTCTTTTGAAAATCTTGTCAAATATCAAACCACCGGCCTCAAGGGAGAGGATCCACATCCGGGCCGATGGTCAGGTACCGCACCCCCTTGTCCGTATTGTTCACCTCCCGAATGAGGTTTTGCAGGTCTGCCTCGCGCTTCACAAAGTCGATGGAAGAGGTGTTCACCACCAGGAGGGGCGTATCCTTGTAATGAAAAAAGAAGGTGTTGTAGGCCCTGCTGACCTTCTCCAGATACTCCTCCACAACATTCTTTTCGTACCAAACGGCGCGTTTCTTGATACGTTTCGCAAGAATGTGGACAGGTGCCTGCAGGTAGATGACAAGGTCGGGTTTGAGCACCCGCTGGTCCAGCAGCTGGTAGATCCACTCGTACAAAACCAGCTCGTCTTCGCTCAGGTTGAGGAATGCGAAGATGCGGTCCTTTGCA
>CAZSUQ010000730.1:0-3213 GCA_964609935.1 uncultured Thermodesulfobacteriota bacterium
CGAAGACCGACGGGCAGGTAGCTTACCAGGAAGGCGGGCACCAGTTGGTCAGGCTTTTTCCCTTCGAGCTGGGCTGCAAAGCCGGGATCCTGTTTGAGGAGCGCAGCCAGCAGGAGACCGAACATACAGTAGGTAAGCACCACAGGGAATCGGATGGTCCCGTTGATCAGGAGACTCTTCCTGACAACCGGCTCGCTCCCTGTGCCCATGAGTCGCTGGGCCTGGCTCTGGTCGCATCCGTAGTAGCTCATGTACAGGAAGAATGCGCCCAGAAGCATGGGCCAGAAGGCAAAGGTCTTCCCGTCTCCGAGGCCATGATGTCGAAGATCCAGGGGAGCCAATCGAGCCGGGCTCAACTGGGACATCACAGCGGAAGTGTCCGTTAACAGGTTCCATGCAACGGCCATGGCCACCAATGTGCCCAGCCAGAGCACGACGAACTGGATCACGTCCGAATAAACGTCTGCCTGAATCCCTCCAAGGGTTGTGTAGGCAATCGCGAACAACCCCAGAAGCAGATACACCTTGATGAGGGGAATCCCCATCGCAACAGACAGGACAAGCGCGGTTGCGTACAGCGCGACTCCTGTTGCCAGCCCGCGGGAAACGAGAAAAACAGAGCTCAGTGCGAGACGGACGGTAACGCCGAACCTCCTTTCTGCAAATTCGTAAATCGATGCGGACGACAGACGCGGATAAAACGGGCCCAGCAGCAGCAGAATGCCCACCATGGCCAAGGGGACGGCGAGCTCGTACTGAAGCCAGCACAGCCCTCCTCCCGGGGTCAGGGCAACAAAGGCCGGGGCACTGACAAGGCTGATTGCACTGACTTGATTGGCGGCCAGCGAAATACCCACCAGACCGGCCGGCATGTTCTTACCGCCCAGAAAGTAGTCTTCCGTGCTTTTCTGCTTCCTTGCAAGCCAGGCTCCCATTAACAAAACACCGAGCAGGTAAAAACCGAGAACCAGCCAATCCAGGACTTGCATCACTCATCCCCGGCCGCAACCATCCGCGGCCTCACCTTTTACTCGCATGGATGCTGAAGCATCAAGGGGTTGTGCAGGCCTCCACAAAAGAAGCAATCCTCTGTTCGATGATCGTTTCCGCCTCTTCGATCTCCTGGGCCTTTTCGAAGTGGGATTCCAGGCTCAAGAAGATGGCGTCATAAGGGGAGCGGTGGACACCGAGCTTCTCGTAGGGAATGCGTGCCTCCCGGTATTCATCCTCGGCAAGGCAGTACTTTCCAAAGCGTCCTTCCTCCTTGGTGCGGAAGGACCAGTTGATCTTCAGTGAGAAGAAGTCCCTTGCAGCGGTCCGGACACGTTTCCGGCTAAGCATCGAAACAGAGGGCTGGCCACCGATCCTCGCCGAAGAGAGCTGAAAAAACGTCTTGCAGAAATCGATGTCCGTTATGCAGATTCCATACAGATACCAGTCGTCCAGGCTCCCGATCACACAGGCCTTTTCCTCGGGCGTCAGTTTCTGATGACTCAGGCAGAGATGGCAGGCACAGAGGTCCGCACCGTAGAAAGAACAGGACCGAAGGTCCTTGCCCCCGTTCTGGGCAGGATGAAGCATGCAGCCCACCCTCTGGTTTCCTGGATCCAGGAAACCAAGGAATTCGCAGTTGTAAATGGTTTCAAGCAGCTTGTCATTGGATTCCACGTTCCGGACCCACCGGGAAAACGCCTTTGCATGCTCCGGGTCGGGGTTTGCCAAGCTGCGGAAGACCTCGCTTCTCCTCTTCAGCCTTTCCTCCAGACGTTTTCGGGTCGCATGCCTGTAGTTGTACAGTCCACAACATGCACCGCAGGACTTCTGATCATCGGGCTGACAAAGTGAAGGAGATTTCATGAAGAACCGTGAAGCGACCTTTCGGTCTCATTCCCCGGCTTTGCCCATAAGGGTTTCGCCATTGCGGGGAGGCAAGCTCATGCCCTGTGAGGAGCTTTGGTCAAAGCATTTCGTTCAGAAGAGCCTCCAGGAGAAGCTTTTCGGCAATCGACTTCCCATCAGGCTCGAAGGTCCCTTGCTGGAGTTGCTTTTTCACTTTCTCGACGCGTTCTTGACGCACTTCCGGGAGATTGTCCAAAGCCCTTCGCACCGCCTCCACCCTTTCGGCTACCTCCGGGTCTTTCATCTGCTCCCTGGGCGAGGGCCTTGGTTTCCTGGATGCTCTCCTCTCCCCTTGCGCCGGAATCCGTTCCTGGCTCAGCCTGTCCATCTCACGAAAGAGATCCCATTCCGCCATTTCCATCCTCCAGGTCCCTCTGGCCTTTTCGGGCCCAATCATACATCAAAGAACCTCGGGAGTGCAAAAAGTTCCTGCCGGACGCAGCGACAACAGCGCCCGCCGATCCTTTTTCACAGGATCGATGAGATCGATCCCGTGAACTTTACTTCGCAAGGGGAGGTGACCTGTGGAACGATGGGGTTCGAACAGGCATTCAGGGATGAAGGTCGTTTACGAGGGGACAGGGTCTGTCCGGGGAAAGGGTCGCATATCCGCGGGTGGAAAAAGGCCCTCCGACCGGTTCAACGAGGAGAGCCTTCTCCAGAACAGCCGCAAGGAACTTGTTTGGAAGCTGTGCGCAGGCAGGGAAAGAAGCTGTTCGGCAACCCTACGAAAACAACGGCTGGACGGTGCCTGCGGGTATCGTTGCACCACCGGCTTTTGCATGCAGATCGATTTTCGGATCAGGTCATCGTAGGGGATGGCGCCCAGATAGGAGACCGAGACTTTTAAGAAGCGCTGGCAGGCAAGCGTGAGCCGGTCGAGAATTCGAAGTTCTTCCTCCCGGCTGCAACCCCCGTTGATCAGGATCAGGAACCGCTTCCTTCGGTAATCGAGAGCCAGTATCTTCATGAGAGCGTACGCATCCGCGATCGCAGCCGGTTCAGGGTAAACGACAATGATGTTTTCCTGGGACACGATATTGAAGAAGACAACATTGGGCGAAATGCCGGCCCCTGTGTCCACCAGGACATAATCAAAATCCTCTTCCAGCGTCTCCGTTTCGCAGAGCAGCTTGAGTTTCTGTTCATCGTTGAGTGCAGCCAGCGCATGCATCCCGGATCCTGCGGGAAGGATGCCGATTCCTTGCGGACCCCGGATCAGAACATCCCGCATGCTCTTTTTCTCGAGGATAACATGAGAGAGGTCGTACTCGGGTGTCAGACCAAGCAGAACAGGCACATCCGACAGTCCAA
>CAZSUQ010000731.1:0-3200 GCA_964609935.1 uncultured Thermodesulfobacteriota bacterium
GGCTGGGAGCGGTTCTTCGAGGTCTCCGACATCGATTTCAAGCATCAGCACATCGATGACTACCGGCTTGCCATGACCACATGGAGAACCACCACGCAGTTCAAGTTCTAAGCGAAAGACGATTCCGGCGGGAAAACGTTTCGCCGGTGATCCATGATCTCGATAGAGTCAAGACAAAGGGCGTCCCTTTTGGGTCGCCCTTTGTCTCTCAATGCGCTATCATCTTCACCGGCCTGAAGAACGGGTGCCCCGGTACGGTTTGATTCGGCCTCTGCCATTCGAGAAAAAAAGGAGTCCATCGTTGACCAAAAAGAAGGATGAAAGAACCTTTGAGAGGCTGAAGCGGGAGTTGCTGGTCCGGCCCGACTCCGCACCGCTTCATTACAATATGGGCCTGGCACACGTTCAGCGCGGTGAGCTGGACGAGGCCGTGAGTGAATTCAAGGCGGCCCTGGAACTGAACCCGGGTCTCATCGAAGCGAGGATCAATCTCGGAGGCGTTTATCTGCGCAAGGGGAACCTCGATGCGGCGATTGCGGAAAACAAGAAGGTTTTGGAGATCGATCCTAACCTGATTAATGCCTACAGCAACCTGGGCTTTCTCTACGTGCAGCAGGGGAAGGTTGATGAAGGCATCGCCGTCTATGAAAAGGCCCTGACCATCCACAAAAACGTTCCTCAGATCTATGCAAACCTGGGACACGCATACCTCATGAAAGGGGACCCGGATCGGGCCATCGAAAACAGCTTGAAGGCCCTGGAAATTTCAGACGGGTTTGCCCTGGCGCACCACCATCTGGCTTCTGCTTACCATCAGAAGGGAGACCTGTCGACGGCGAAACAGCACTGCGAAGAGGCGGAAAGCCTGGGCTTTCCGGTGAGCCCGCGGCTCAAGAAAACCCTGGCAGGCGAGGAACAGGTGTAGGGGGTTGGTCGTCCTGTTGGAAAGGGCGGAAACCGTCCTGAAAATCCTGCTCAACCTGAACGTTGACCCCGAAGGTTGTATGAATAGAGAGAAGGCTTCATGGATTCCGATTCAACAGAAGGTGTGATCCGAGAAAAGGGAACCTATTTCAAGATACGCTATCGGTTAAAGACCGGTGAAGGCGAATACGTCAAAGGAGACCCGAGGGAGGGCTTTGCCTTTCTGGAGGCCTTCTCCGGATACAACCAACTGCTCCCCGGGTTGGAAGAAGGTCTCCTGGGACGCAAAGAAAAGGATACCGTTCGGCTGACGCTGACGCCCGAAGAGGCTTTTGGGCCCTACAGGCCCGAGCTTGTAAAGCAGAAAACCTACAAGGAATTTCCGGAGGGGACATCGTTGCAGGAGGGGAAATGGGCCGTTGCAAGGGATGAGGGGACGCGGGCCGCTTACGGGTATTTTGTGAAGGAAAAAAAAGAGGATCGCATCGTTCTGGACTACAATCACCCCCTTGCCGGCAAGGCGTTGATCTACGACCTGGAGATTCTGGAGGTTCGGCCAGCCACGGATGAGGAGAGAAGCCTCCTCAGGCCTTGTGAAGAGGAACAGGAGAAGGTTTGAGCAGGACAGGTTGTGGTTGGGCCCCTTTTCCGCTGTCAGCGTGGTCTCCTGAGCCACGAAAAAAGGGAAGGAAATTGCTTTCCTTCCCTTTTTTTATGAACAAATGGTTGTTTCCGGTTCCTGGGATCTTTATGGAATACTCACAAGTGAAACCACATGAAAAAAAGGAGCAAGCAGGGAGGCCACGACACCCCCCGAACAGGTTTGCCTTGATCCGGGTCGGATCCTATTAGAGGTCGGATCCTATTAGATTTTGGAGTCCACGTTTTCTTCGGAGAGCTGAATCATCGTCGTGCTCCCCGTAGAGAAATACATGAGCGAGCCTTCTGAAATCATTTCATTGACCACCTTCTTGAACTCTCTATTCGTCATCCCCTCCGGGGCCATTTTGCGGAGGTCATTCATATAGAACTTGGTCTTTGATTTCGCTTTGCTCTTGTAAAAATCCAGGATCTGCTGTTTCAGTTCCTCATTGGCCATCTTGGTTCTCCTTTTAAGGGTTCGTTTGTGCGCGTCGGGAGGGAGATGATTATGAAGATCAACGTGATGGATCGCTTGAAAAAACCAGAATGACAACATAGAGCTTTCAGAACAAAAAGTCAACGAGAACAACGAGAACAAGGGACCGGAAAGGAAAACAGGAAGTCGCAGTCCACGGGAAGATCCTGCTCAACGGAACGTTGGAATGTGACAGGAGGAAGCCGCTTCCATGACGTCGGATAAGGAAAAAAAGAAACGGGAGATTTTCGAAGGCATGTCTGTCCGCAGGCAGCAGAAGATCCTGAAAAAAGGATATGACAAGTGGGATCCCTTCCTCGAACCCAAGGAACCCCCGTTCTTCCGGAAAGAAGAGCGAAACCGTATCACACAGGCCGCCGACCTGTTGGATCGGTTCCTTCAACATCAACGGGAGAAGGGCGCTTCTTCCGAATCCCTTGATCCTGTCTATGTCCAGGGAGCCAAAGAGATCTGCTTCGGCCTGCTGAAGGGGAAGGACGATCGCTACAAGGGCATGGAGGATTTCTGCCAGTGGTACAGTCAGGTCCTCAAGGAAGAGGAAGAAGGGCCTTCCTGATGGCGGTCCCGGATCGCCCGCATCCTATTCGGGCTGTTCCGATCCTTTTATGATTTCCTGTTTCAGTCTCTCCAACTCCCGCTCCAATGCCGATATCGCATTGTTGTTTTTGAGCACCTTGTGAAACTGCAAGGCCTGTTCATGAAAGTCGATGGCTTTGGAGAGGTCTCCTTTCTTTCGTTGAATGTCTCCCAGGTTGGTTAAGGTGACCGCCTGACGGTCCGGGATGCTCAGTTTTTCCCAGTACGTGAGGGCCTCCTGAAAACAGGAGGAAGCTTCTTCGTCCTGCTCCAGAATTCGATGCATGGTTGCGATCCGGTCTAAAAACGTAGCCGTCCCCAATGCGTCTTCATGGGTTCGGCAGAGTTCCAGGGCTTCTTTGAATGGGGGAAGGGCCCCGTGGGGTTCACCCTTTGCCCACTGGACGTTTCCGAAGAGAAAGCAAGATTTGACATACCCTTTCGGATCTTTTTCCCTCTTGTAAAAATCATACGCTGTCCTGGCATACGCCTCCGCTTCTCCCAATCCTGGCGACGGAGATGGAGAAGGCCCAGAGAAACGGCCACAACCGCCTGTCCCTTT
>CAZSUQ010000732.1:0-3193 GCA_964609935.1 uncultured Thermodesulfobacteriota bacterium
ATTTGAAGGAATTGCGAGTAGCTTTTCAGCATTCCTCCCGCATAATCCAGGTTTAAATATGACCCCTTGAGAGGAGGAGGAATTCGCTTGACATTCCAAGGATAACCGAAGTATTTTACAAGGAGTATATCAATTATTAATTGAGAATTTAGGGACTTATGGGCATAACAATCCTCCAGAAGAGCGACCTCAATCGGCCGAAGCCGAATCCCAAGGTTGCCATCGTCCTCGCTGGAGGGGCTGTGACCGGGGGCGCCTTCAAGGTGGGTGGCCTGCAGGCGCTGGATTGCTACCTGGAAAACATGAAGGTGACGGACTTCGATACCTTCGTGGGTTTGAGCGCCGGGTCAATTATATCTGCCTTTCTGGCAAACGGCATCTCCCCCGAGGAGATGTTCAAGAGCCTGCAAGGGGAGTCCGCGGTCCTGGACTCCATTCAGTTCTCTGACTTCTACTACCCCAATATAGAGGACTTGCTTGTGCGTCCCCTCCACTATATGTGGGATCTGCTCACCTTCGTCCCTGATTTTGCTCTTCAAGCCCTGCTGTCATCGAGCCTCCTTCAGAAGGACCTTCGCAAGGCGCTGTTTCAGGCGCTTCGAAAACCCAATTACCGGAATCTTGAAAAGCTGGTGAGACAGTACGCCCGGATTCTCGGTCTGACCCGGCGCATGCCTTCCCCCCTGAATTACCTGCCCAGGGGCCTGTTCGCCAACGACCGGATCGAAGGGACGGTTCGAAATGCGTTTGGGAAGAATCAGCTCCCCAACGACTTCATCGAGCTCTACAGGCGGACGGGAAAGGCCCTCTATATCGTAGCCGGCGATCTGGACACGGCCGAACGCGTGGTGTTCGGTTACAACCAGAACAACAACCTTTCCATTTCACAGGCCATTCAGGCATCCACGGCATTGCCGGGCTTTTTCCGGCCTGCAAGGATCCAGGGCGTGGATTACATCGACGGAGGTGTTCGAAAGACTGCCAATCTTGATGTGGCCGTGGAGAGCGGAGCCGATCTGATCATTTGTTACAACCCTTTTCGGCCTTTCCACAACAAGGTCATTACCCGCTACTCACGGGAGAAGAGAAAGCAGGTCGTGGAGGGCCACCACATCGCGGATGAGGGTTTCATATCGGTCCTGAATCAGGTATTTCGCATCCTTCTGCACACGAGGCTTATTTACGGACTGGACATCTACCGGAGGGATCCTCGCTTCAAAGGGGATATCATCCTGATCGAGCCTACGGAATATGACTATCGGTTCTTTGACATGAACCCGCTTGCATTCTGGGAAAGGGAACGGGCCGCCAGGCGCGGGTTCGAGTCGACACGGGACTCCATCGACAAGAAATACCATCAGCTGAAGAGGATTCTTCGAGCTTACGGGGTCGAAATCCGGAGGCCTTCCGGCGACGAGGCCTTCGAAGAAACCAGGACCGAGGAACCCCGGAAGGTTCTCCCCTTTTCAGAAGGCCTGGCAAGAAGAAACCAGCGACAGGCCGCCTCCTGACACCCCTTCGTATCCCCGACCAAAAGGGCTGGATCTCCCTGATTACAGGATCTCTTTCCATGCAGCAACGGATGGATTCAGAGGCGAATGACAGGGATCATCCCTTGGCAGGTTTTTTCGGCAGCTCGAGTCGGAAGGTGGTCCCTTTGCCCACCCGGCTTTCCACGTGGATCGTTCCTCCGTGATCACGCATCAGCTTTTCGCAGATGGCAAGGCCCAGGCCTGTGCCCCCTCCCTTTGTGGTGTAGAAGGGCTTGAAGACCTTGCCCAGCCGTTCCGGCGGAATGCCCTGGCCCGTATCCATGATTTCAACGCGGACACATTCCGGCAGGTCGAGACTCTTGATTCCGAGCGTCCCCCCACCGGGCATGGCATGAATGGCATTGTTGAAAAGGTTCAGAAAGACCTGCGTGAGCCTGTCCTCATCGGCACGGATCCTGGGCATGTCCCTTTCGAGGTCCCAGTGGACATCAATCGACCCCTCTTCCAGCTTGGATGAGAAGAGCTTGATGGAATTCTTCAAGAGCTTGTGCAGGGCAACGTTTTTCCAGCGTGGCTTCGTGTCCTGGCGGAATTCGAGCAGGTTGGCCAGAAGCCGCTCCAGGCGTTCCACCTCTGCCTGGATGATGGCCGCCAACTCACGGGTTTTTTCCACCTTGGCGGCCTTTCGTTGCAGGAGCCGCGCAAGGCCCCCGATGGAGACGAGCGGATTCTTGATCTCATGCGCCACGTGGGAGGCAAGCTCGCCGATGGCTGCCAGCTTCTCGGTGTGAATGAGCTGCGCCTGTGCCTCTTCCAGCTCCCGCGTCCTCTCGCGGACCCTTTCTTCCAGCTCCTCGGTGTATTGCTTGATGGTCTTGGTGAGGCGAATCCGTTCCAGCGCCCGGTCGATGGAGAGCTTCAGAAAATCGAAATCAATGGGCTTGGTCACGTAATCATAGGCGCCTTGTCTCATGGCGGAGACGGCGCCTTCCAGCGTTGCGTATCCGGTGATGACGATGGCGAGGGTGTCCGGCAGGAAGTCGCGGATATAGCGGACGATGTCCATGCCGGGGACATCCGGCATGACGACATCCGAGATGACCAGATCGTAAGACGCCTCGTTCAGTTTCTGCAGGCCGGTGTTCCCGTCCCCGGCCACATCCACATCGTATCCTTCCTGTGCGAGAAGCGCCTGCATGTTCTTGCAGAGCTTTGTTTCGTCATCGATGAAAAGGATACGTGCAGGCGTTTCCATCAGGAAAAGTTTTTGTCAGGCAATCTCTTTGAGGTGTTCGGCGATCTGGACAGCATTCAGGGCTGCACCCTTTCTCAGCTGATCTCCGACGATCCAGAGCCACAGGCCGTTCCTCGTGGCTTCGTCCTTTCGGATGCGCCCCACCAGACAATCGTCCTTGCCCGCAACGTGAATCGGCATGGGGTACTTGCCTTTGTCAGGCTGGTCGTAGAGTTGAACCCCTTTTGCCGCGCGGATCAATGAACGGACCTTGGAAACGGGCAGAGGCTTTTCGGTCTCCAGATGAACGGAAACCGAGTGAGAGCGAAACACCGGTACCCGCACCGTTGTTGCGGATACTTGAAGATCCGGTGCGCCGAGGATCTTCCTGGATTCCAGCAGGCATTTCATCTCCTCTTTGGTGAACCCGTTATCCTGGAACTGATCGATGTGCGGAATGATGTTG
>CAZSUQ010000733.1:0-3193 GCA_964609935.1 uncultured Thermodesulfobacteriota bacterium
CCTGGAGTTTGTGGTCACCAGGATTTTCCCGGGCGCTGCCCTGTCCATCGTATTCGGAAATCTCTTCTATGCGTGGCAAGCAAGAAAGCTTGCCAAACAAACCGGGAGAAGGGATGTGACAGCGCTTCCCTATGGAATCAATACGGTCAGCCTCCTGGCCTTCATCTTTTTCGTCATGCACCCCGTCTATCAGGAAACCGGGGATCATGAACTGACCTGGAAGGTCGGCATGCTTGCCTGCTTCCTGAGCGGGGTGATCGAGCTTGTGGGCGCTTTCGTGGCGGAAAGAATCCGGCGGGTAACCCCACGGGCTGCCTTGTTGAGTGCTCTCGCCGGGATCGCCATGACGTTCATTTCCATGGATTTCCTGTTCAGGATTTTCCAAAGCCCCATGATCGCCATGCTTCCCATGATCATTATCCTGGTGCAATACTTTGCGCAGGTCAGGTATCCCTTCGGTTTTCCAGGAGGATTCCTTGCCATCATCCTCGGTACGGTTTTGTACTGGGTCGTTTTCCCTGCACAGAACAGTCCGCCCGTTCCGGGACTGGTGGAGAACCTCACCTTTGCACCGCCCCGGCCAGCAATTCAGGGGCTCTGGGATGTCCTGCAAAGCGGTCACTTGATGCGGCATCTTTCCATTATCATACCCATGGGGCTCTTGAACGTGGTGGGCTCGCTTCAGAATATCGAGAGCGCGGAGGCCGGCGGAGACGCATACTCCACCTCGGCATCCCTTTCTGTCAACGGGGTGGGAAGTATCCTGGCATCTACGTTCGGCAGCTGTTTTCCCACGACGATCTACATTGGCCATCCGGGCTGGAAGGCCATGGGAGTCCGATCCGGCTACTCCCTCATGAATGCGGTTTTCATCGCTTTTCTTTGCTTTTCCGGAAGCGTGCTCTGGGTCATCCGGGTCATTCCACTCGAGGCCGGGATCGGGATTTTGCTCTGGATCGGCATCGTCATCTGCGCCCAGGCCTTCCAAGTCACTCCCAAAAAGCATGCCCCGGCCATTGCTTTCGGCCTCTTCCCCTGTCTGGCTGCGTGGGGCAAGCTCAAGTTGGAGGAGGGATTGCGTGCCGCGGGCTCCGGATTTTCTTCTCTGGCACAGGAGGTTCCCGTTCAAGACACCTTTCCCTTCCATGGCCTTTTGTCGCTGGAGCAGGGCTTCCTCTTTTCTGCCATGATCTTTGCCGCGATGGGTGTGTATCTCATCGAGAAGGATTTTTTCAAGGCTTCGGTCTGGGCCCTGATTGCAGCCGTGTCCTCTTTCTTCGGGCTGATCCATGGCTACAAGATTCTACCTGGGGGGGTCGTTCCCTGGATCGGGGTGGGAGCCGCCTGGAAATTCGCCGTGAACTACCTCTTGTTCTCCCTGATTTTCCTGGTGATGCACGGGTGGGAGCGGGTTCGCAATCCTGTGGGGCCATCCTCCTCCAGCTAACCCGCATATTGCGGAACCTTCCGCCGCTCTCGCCAAGGAGTTTCTTGCGAGGGACGGGCTAAACCTTGGAGACCGTGATCCCCTTTTGCACCTGGTACTTCCCTTTGCGGTCGGCATAGGAGACTTCCGGAGACGGGCCTTCAAGGAAAAGAACCTGCGCGATTCCCTCGCCCGGGTAGATCCGCGCAGGGAAGGGAGTCGTATTGTAGACGGGAAAGGTGATATGGCCTTCCCATTCAGGTTCGAGCGGCGTAATATTTACAAGGATACCGCATCGGGAATAGGTGGATTTCCCCATGCAGATACCTACGATGTTCCTGGGAATGCGGAAATACTCCAGAGAACGGGCCAGGACAAGGCTGTTGGGTGGAATCGTGTAGGGATCATCCGTTTTTTGGACATCGAACAGCTCGTCCTTCATCCCCTTGGGATCGATCAGGGATTGGGAGGGCGGAGGGGAGAAACGCAGGAATTCGTTTGCTAGGCGGAAATCGTAGCCAAAGCTCGACGGGCCGAAGGAAATCTTGCCTTCCTTGACAAGGGATGGCTCAAAGGGTTCGATGATCCTGCTCTTTTCCGCCATGGCTCTGATCCAAAGGTCGTTCTTTACCATTGTGCACCTCATGCATGTCATGAAAGAAGAATCTTCATCCTCTACAAGGGAGGCCACCCATGGACGAAAAGATTCTCGTGATGATTACGGCAGGTTCCAAAGAGGAAGCGGTCACCATTGTGAACGCCCTTTTGAAGGAACGGCTCATTGCCTGTGCCAATCTGGTGGGAAACATCCGGTCCCTCTATCACTGGAAAGGCGAAATCTGTGATGATGCCGAAACCCTGCTGTTTTGTAAGAGCCGCAGGGCCCTGTTCCCCCAACTCTCCGAACGTGTGAAATCCCTCCACAGCTACGATGTTCCGGAAATCATAGCGTTGCCCCTCGTCGAAGGATGGGCGCCCTATCTTCAATGGATCGATGAAGAAACAGCGACGAAGTCGTCTTCCGCTTGATCCAGGACCTGCCTGGCCGATCTCAGGAGGCGATCCAGTCGAGCCTTTCGAAGTGGGGAGTGGCCTATGACTCGGATGGAAAGGGCCCCTCCCTCCTGAGCCAGGCACAACCAGAGCTTCTGGTACGGATGGGAAAAACGGATCAGGACACCGGGCAGCCAGAAGCAGAGCGTAGTGAGGAGCAACAGGGCGATCCCACTATCCACAGCCGCTTGCAGGTTGTCCGAATCCACCATGCCTGGATAGGTGAGTACAAGAAGGAACAGAAACCCTGTTTTGATCCAGGCGAAAGAGAAGAGGGAGAGCACTCCCCTTTTTGCAAAATAACAGAAAAAAAGGTGAGGAGCGTCAAACTGCTGAAAGGAAGAGAAACGAGAAAAGGTCTCATCCAGGAAATTGTGGCAGGAAGGGATCTGGTGCTCGAGGGTTCCTCGGCGTCGGATCTGGAATTCGTTTCCGGCCTCTGTTGCTCCTTTGTCCGGGGATGGCTCGACCAGGGTTGTCCCTTCATTTAGCGCACCGAAGAACTGAACGAGAATGTTCAAAGACAAGGCGATCACCAGGAGAAGGAAGGCGAGGTGCAGATAGCCGGGAGAGAGAAGAGGGGCTTGCGCGTCCGCCTGGACGAAGGGGAAGACGGTGAGGATGCAGATGAGGAAGAGAGCGGAACACACAAGAAGGGCCAGATCCGTGGCTCTTTTCAAGGATGGATGCCCACCACCGGCTTTCATGTAACGG
>CAZSUQ010000734.1:0-3191 GCA_964609935.1 uncultured Thermodesulfobacteriota bacterium
GGAACGGTATGGGGATGAGATGGTTGCTGCTCGTAACCATCAGGCGAATGGAGTCCACAGGACGTCCCAGAAGGGGAGGGAGGTCCTTGGCAAGAACCTCGAGTACCTCGATGTCGCGTCCAGACCTTTGCACCTGTGATTCAGCATCAATGACAACGATGAATGAAAGGAAGGCCCAGGCTGCAAGAAAGAGACCGGTTGAAGGGGTTGATCTGCGCATGCACGGGATCTCCCGAATGAGGCTGCATGGGAAAGAAACGGCTCTGTACGAGCGATCAAGAAGAATCGACGTGGAGGATAATATGTCTCTCAAAACTTTGTCAAAAGATCCTGTCCGCAGGATGGGTATGATGCCCGGCAGGAAAGACGTCCAAGAGAAGGATGAGTCACGATGAATGCACAAGAGGAGGGGCCCAGGAAGCAGAAGATGGAACGACGTTCATCCCCGATATTGAAAGCGGCTTCTGGCGGGTGGATCAGGTACGGGTGTACCCATCATGGCTGGATACAGGATTCCCCGTTTCCCTTTTCGATGTGGACCGTGTCCGAGTTCAACCAGACCAGGCTCTTGTGGGGTCTGTTCTTCCCGGGTAGGGAGACCAGATTCCAGACCCAGCCCCCTTCCTGATCCAGGCAATCACAGGGACTCAGGGATGCGTGGTGCTTGAGAACAAGCTGGTTGTTCTTTGTGAATGGGTTCGGCGGGATTTTTCCGCCAAGCCTCTTTTCAAGGGCTTGGAGCAGCTGTTCGTCCGAAGGGAGGCCTTCCATGTCCTTGTCCGGTGTTGATGCCTGCACGTCCTGAATGATCTTCTCCGCGGCAGCCTGCATGGTGGAGATCAGGCTTTTGGCCTCAGCGGTCATGGATTGACGGTTGTAGCGTGGAACCGCAACAACAGAGAGAATGGCCATCGCGACAAGGATGAGGGCCACATCGATCTTGGTGATGCCTGCCTGAAGGGTTCTTGATCGTCCCATGATCCGTCCTCCGAAGGTTTTCCAGGATGGTGAGCAAAAAATGTGCCGACCGATGGAGGAAGGCGGAGTGCCGTCGGGGAGGAATGCCTTCAAACACTTGAAACATCAATTGAATCAATTGGTTAGGAAGAGTCTATCTTGAATCCGTGTGATCGGGGAAGGCCGTGCTGAAGGGGGATTCTTAGCAAGAAATGCAAGAGGAAATGAAATTTTTTCATAGGAATCCGTCAGGAATCCGCCAGCCCTTCTCTCCGAAGAAGAGGGGGAGTTCCGCGGCACATACCGGACCGGGCGTGACCGCACGACCGGTTTCTTCATGAATCTCCTTGGCCAGTGAAGCTGCCAGTCCTGGAAGATAGATGTGTGACGCCTGAACCTTTGATGCCACCTCCTCTCTGTTCAATCCCTGAAGGATGCATTCTGCTGTCAGAACCTTGTAGACAAGGGCCATGTCCACGGTGTGCCCGTATGTGTCCACCACAAGATACCAGAAGGGGCTCAAGGTTGTTGAAAGAACAGAGGTGAGGACCTCCATCGTCAGGGAGGAGTTGCCCGAGATCAGCACCGGGGAGTGATGATCAGGATCGTTAACAGGGAAGAGACCGGCTGGACCCGGGCTGGGGAGTTGCAGCACCTCCACCTCGGGAAGGACCTCCAGGGGGCGCGCAGCCCAGAGGAGGCTCAGAAACCGTTGATTGTCCATCCTGCTGCAGTGTGCAGGTCGGAGGAGACCGCCGCGAAGCTTGCCCAGGAATTCATCGCGATCCTTAAATCCGCATGCACGGCAATCAGCCGTGGAAACGTAGGCATTCAGGTGGATGTTCTTTTCGTACAGGTCGGCCTTGATCATCGACGTACCTCTATTTGATTCCGGATGCATCCCAGGATGTCGGGCCTTCTGCGCAGGTCCAATGACAGCCGGGCATTCCTTGCGCATTGCCGGAGGTTATTCTATCATCGAACCGGAAACGTTGCATCGTGCGCTCCGGAACGACAAACACGTTCCGTCAGATCCTGCCTGGCAGGGGAATCGGGCTGGATGAATCCCAGGAATGCAAAGAGGATGGCGTTCCAGGAGCCTCTTTGCAGGATGGAGGCCCGGATGTGGACCGAAGAGAATTGCGACCGATGCGGGGACTGTTTCGAAGCGTGTCTCTATGTGGATTGGGATCGTGACAAGGCGGTTCAGGAAATCTCCAAGCTCATGGATACAGGGGAATCGGAGATCCTGCACGCATGCGTCACCTGCTGTGGATGCAATGAGTACTGCACAAAGGGGGCAAACCCCTGGGATCTCATCCTGAAGCGGCAGGAAGAAACAGGCTGTCTGCCCGTCCTGCCTCGTGCCCCTGCCATGTTTCAGGCCGCTGCATCCCTGCCTTCCGTGGTTGAAAAGGGCGCTCCCCACCAGCCTGCAATCTCCCTGTGCACCATGGAACCCCTTGCCGCGGATCTGATCCAGGGGACACTCTTCCAGGGGCTAACGGTCATCAAGGGGGGAGACTTCTTTTGCAGCATCGGATACCTGCACATCGGTCAGGAGAGTCCGATTCGGGAAGGTGCAAGGAGGCTCGTGGAAAACCTGGCCGCAACCGGTGCAGAGGAGATCGTCTGTTTCCACGAGGACTGTTATGCCATGCTTTACGCCATGGCCCCGCAAATGGGGATCGAGGTCCCCTTTCGTCCTGTTCATCTCTTCGAGTTTCTGCTCAACGCTCTTCAAAGACGTGAGAAGGAGATCAGAAAACTCGACCTGAAGGTCGCTTACCAGAAACCCTGTGCTTCCCGATACAGCGGCAACAAGGATCCGCTCCTGGACGAGCTGTTTGATCGGATCGGGGTCACCCGGGTGAAACGTCTCTACGACCGGAGGCACGCCCTCTGTTGTGGTGGCCCCTTGCTTGCCCGGGGAGACAAGGAGGAGGCCAGAAAGATCGGGACATGGAACCTGGAGGATGCCATGGGGAATGGGGCCCAGGCCTTGGCCTTCCTCTGCCCCATGTGCAGGCAGACATTGAAGATGATATGCAGTCAGGTTGGTTTTCCGCAGGTCGCCGTGACGGACCTGGTCCGCATGGCCCTGGGGGAAAAGACGGAGATGACGTGAACCAGGGGAGTTGACTCATGCCAGCGTCCTACAGCCTGTACGAAGAGGCCCAGATTCTCATCGCCGCCGTCCGCTAGTTCAGGCACCCAGAACAGAGGATACCCTC
>CAZSUQ010000735.1:0-3188 GCA_964609935.1 uncultured Thermodesulfobacteriota bacterium
CCACCCGCCCGCCCAATGGGGCCCCGGCGGCGCGGGCCGGCCCGGGGGGGGGGGGGGTGGACCACATCATCGAGCTCGGTGGTGCGGGCACCCTGCAGGAGTCACTTCAGGCCATCGGCCTGGGCGGCCAGATCAGCATGATCGGTGTGCTTGCCGGCGGGATGAAGGAGCTGAACATCCTGCCTGTCCTCATGCGTAACGTGCGCGTACAGGGGATCTTCGTGGGGCACCGGGAAAGCTTCGAGGACATGAATCGAGCCATTGTTCAACATGGCCTGGAGCCCGATGTGGACCGTGTCTTCCCGCTCGAGGGTATCCGCGAAGCCTTTGCCCTGATGAAGAGCGGAGGGCACTTCGGCAAGATCTGTGTGCCGGTTTCCTGACCCTTCCCGTTGAAGAATCTTCCCTATCCATTCTCCATTGTGTGGTGGGGATTCGACAGGTGTCTACCCCCATATGGACTTGAGTAGATAGACCTTCAAGGAGTGAAGGACAGCGGTTCCCTGTTCGGAAAAGATTTGAAGGCCGGAGCTTCCGGAGGCCGGAAGGATCAGGTCCGTGATGACCACCCTTCCACGGTTTGCAAAGACCTCTACAGAGGACCAATCCACAAGGATCCGGAGTTCCAGCCTGCCGTCCTGGAGGGGGAGTGGTGCGCTGTGGCGGAGGGACATGTTCGCGCTGAAAAAGGCGCCTGAGTCGCTGCGGTCCAGGGTCAGCGTTTGTTCGAGGGTATTGTACTCCACGATCGTGGCTTCACCTTTTTCCCCGTTCACGCACAGGCGCAGGCCGACCCGTTGCGCGCTCCCCGGTTCGATGACGGCAAGGACTTCCAGGGTCTTGCCGGAAATGTCGTCCAGGAGGTCCGATTCCCCCGTGATCGTTCTTCCTTGAGCAGACAGGAGCAGGCAGTGCCGCAGCGCTTCCAGTTCCGCCACGGGTTGCTGAGTGAGAAAGACATCGTCTTCCTGCTTCACGAGTCGAACCTCGCGCGGTACGGTCATGGCTCCGCGCCATGGATCCGTGGGCAGGAACAGCGCATACCTCCAGCTGTTCATCCAGGCGATCCAGACACGTCTCCCTTCAGGCACGTCGGACCAGGATTGAGACGCATAGAAGTCCGCACCGAAGTCCACCCGTATCGAATCCGTCTGCTCCGGCTCGAACCTCATCCCGTCAAAACTTCCCAGGAAGTACTGACCACCCGAGTCCCCCACCAGGATGCCCTGATTGTAGTCCACCACCAGGACCCACAGGGTTTCGCCCGGACTTCCCTCCACCGGAAGCTCGAACAGGTCCGGACACTCCCATATGCCCGGTATCGTTCCTGCCGGGCCGAACTCGCTGAGATAGGTCCAGCGTATGAGGTCCAGGGACCCGAAGAACTGGACGCGGTCCTTTGCAGCCAGAACCATGATCCATTGCCCGCTGGGTTCGTGCCGGAAGACCTTGGGATCCCTGAAATCATTCACCCCCTGGTTGGGGAGAACAGGATTCCCTTCATAAAGCTGCCAGGAGCGGCCCGCATCGTTGCTGAAGGCCAGGCTCTGCTTCTGCGTGAGGTCCACACCTCCGTGATGGGTGAACAGAGCCACAAGGCAGCCCTGTCCCCCGGTTTCAGCGGTTTCGCAAAGGCCGCTCGTATTGTTCCTGTCAACGACCGCGCTGCCGGAGTAAACCTGTCCCAGCGTCTCATCCGGGAAGAGGGCCACCGGATAGTGCTCCCAGTTCACCAGGTCCGGACTCACCGCATGGCCCCAGTGCATGGTGCAGAAGAACGGGATGTGAGGCTCGTGCTGAAAGAAGAGGTGGTATTCCCCCTGGAAGTGCACAAGCCCGTTGGGGTCGTTCATCCAGTTCCTCTCCGGTGTGAAATGGAACTGGGGCCTGAAGGCCTCGGGATACACCGGAGGAGGGAAGGGGGTGCAGGTTTGTGAATCGGTCGGTTGGTTTTCTTGCCCTCCCTTCGCACAGAAAGAGAGCATCATGGGCACAAGGAGAACAAGATGTAGAGGTCTCAGTGTCGTCGCGATTCTAATCATTTCGTCTGTTTGAGCTTTCTACCCCGAAGCACCATGGTCCCCTGGGTTCCCGCTTCGTGGTCCATATGCCGGCATGGGGCTCGCAGGTAAAGTCGGACACAGCTTCTCCCAGCCAGTGGTAACGCCTGGCATACCGGTTCTCCTCGTTCATGCCCTGCTGGACCACGGCCCAGTCCCCTTCTTTTGTGAAGAAGAAGGTGTGGTGGTAAAGGGTGTATCCATCTTGCTGGGCAGACCGCCCATTCATGTCCAGGTGCAAGGTTGAAGAGAGATCTCTCTTAGATTCCTGGAAAGATATTCGAGATCAGACAAACGTTCCAGGCTTATTCCTTGCCCTCCGTGCGACGGAGCAGGGCCGTGATGTTCGACTCGATGGCGTGGCTGAACAGAGAGCGGACAGCGGCCAGGGCTTGGGGGCGGAGGTCCGTGACGATCCTGGCCACCACCTCCGGGTCATCGGTGTCCTCCCGTTTATGCAGCACGTCGTTGATGAAGGTCTGAAGGACGTCCCTGGCAATTTCTTGTAGGGCGTTCTGCGTTCGCTCCATCAGAGCAATGAACGGCTCCAGGACGGCGCCCATGTTGTGAAGGGTGGTTGCCACCTCAAACAGGGCGGGCCATGCGACCACCACCTTCTCCCCGCGGAACGCTACGTGGCCCGTGGCCTGCATCCGCTGGAGCAGGGGCCGGTCCTCGAAAAAAAACGGGAAACGTTCCTCAAACTCACGCCGGGAAAAGACCAGGGGATTCCGGTCCTTCCAGGCGCTCAGGACCGCGAGCATGCCGGGGTCGAGATCTTCAGGGTCGATCTTTCCGAGGATATCCTGGATGGCGGCCAGCGAGTAGCCCCGCTGCTGGAGCGCCGCCACATGCTTCAGCCGCTGCAGGTGGTCCGGCCCGTAGAAACCCTTGCGCCCCTGCATCCGCGGGGATGGCAGAATCCCCCGGGACTGGTAGGCCCTGATGTTCCGCACGGTCAGCTGCGAGGCGGCCGCCAGTTCCTCGATGGTCATCTTGTTACCGGGCGGTTTCATCTCTTCGGACTGCATAGCTCCCCATCGATTCAGGCTTATTGATATTGACATCATATCGTGTAACATGATATAATGTCAATGTTAAATGCAGGCCGTAACAGGGATTCCCTCT
>CAZSUQ010000736.1:0-3187 GCA_964609935.1 uncultured Thermodesulfobacteriota bacterium
CAAGACCGCCAAAAGAAAATGTTTAGAATTCAGGCGCCGTCTCACATTTCTTTGTTGCAAGAAATAAATCATGACCTGCGTCCTTTAATTTTTTTTGCCTTGTAGCCGTTAACCGGAGTATTCCGTATTTTCCAGCAATCTCCTGGAAGCTTCGGTGGGCTGAAGACGGGAAGGGAAGTGGTGGGCAAAGCCGTTTCGGATCGTGAGGAACGCGATGTCATGAACCGTGTTCCCTTTCGAATCCGTTCCCTCCACAAAGAACGCTAGGAAGGTGGATTTACTCATTTCCGGCTTGCCGGTGTAGTAATCCACCACCTGGTAGTTGGGGAACTGGGTGGCAAACAGCGAGGGAATGAACCGGTAGACATGGGAGGGGCCCTCCAGGGCAACCTTCCCCTGATCCATGACGATGCCGGGGCAGATCAGGGACCAGGTGAGGGTCGGGTTCTCGAGCCCGGGATCGATTTTCAGCGGGATGGACAGAATGCCTTCAGGATGCACCTCGATCCGGGGGGGCAAGTTGATCCGAATCAGCTTGGGCCTGTCCGGTGACACCACGAAGTGCGTGTACTCATCATGGGTGGCCCCGATGACGCCCCCGTGCCTGCCTTGATACGAAGCGTTCGCTTTTACGTGATACACGCCCGGCTCCTCCAGGGTGTATACACCGGTGGGGTGCGAAAAGACACCGATGGAGTTGGCCGGACCGTCGGCAATCATCTTCTTCCCGGAGGGGGATTCCATCTCCATGTGAACGTGGGCCGGGACAGGGGGGAAGATCACGCATGCCAGTGCAATCCGTTCTCCCGGGTTCAGAATGGCGCCCGCCTCGATGGCCAGAAAGAGGTCATAGTCCCTGCCGTTCACCGCAAGCAGAGGCTCTTCCCCCGGGGCAATGACCCGGTTGGCATAGCTTTCCGGAGGAATCACGATCACGGTACTGGCATAGGCGGAATAACTGGAGAAACCGGTCTTGCGGTCTCGATAGACGAGACCAGCATCGATGCGGTAATTGTCCTGGGGAATGTCCCCCGTGGATCCGGCATTGAACTGAGCGCCGAACCGGTTCGGGGACACCTTCCAGTAGGTCTGGTACGCCGTGCTGTCCATGACGATGGTAAAGGCCGGGAATCCGGGACGAATCGCGGAGAAGTACCAGTAGTTCACAACACTGGCATCCTCCGGGAAATTGGCCGGGTTCCACCCGTGACGGTGGCGGGAAAGGACCGGAAGTTGGCCACCTCCCGGCTGTCCAGTGAGGTATTGCACATCGTTCAACGGATGCAGGCGAATGGTGGTTTCCGGACGCGGCTCGGAAACCGTGTCCGAAGCCGGGTGGGGGGAGGATAGATCCGGTTTATG
Organism: uncultured Thermodesulfobacteriota bacterium; assembly: GCA_964609935.1. GTDB lineage: Bacteria > Desulfobacterota > DSWW01 > DSWW01 > DSWW01 > CAYTRL01. The sequence goes on from CAZSUQ010000736.1 coordinate 1,363, forward strand.
GAAATTCTCGAGAAAGTGTTTGCGAAGATCCGGCAGGAGGATGTCCTGGCTCATCTGGGGAGTGATATTGTTGTAGGAATCCAGGGTGGACGCGATGAAGAGCGCGTCGCCGGAGTGGTAGGGAGGAGGGAGGTGGGTGCAGTCGGCAAGGCTCACACCCGCAACACTGGCGGAATCCTCGTCGTGGAGCTTGTACCGGGCCTTGAAGTCCAGGACTTCCCTGGTCCCTTCGAATCGACGGATGGGATGCCGGCAGCCATGCAATCTTACCTTCGGATCCTCCTCGGCCACGATCCCTGCGCCCGTCTGGGACCCGATCCAGGGATGACCATGCGGATCCACATACGAGGCCGTGATATCCACTCCGTACTCGCCGGGCTCGTCCATGATCATCGCCGGCTGTTCGGTTGTCGGGATGAAGTAACCGAATTCGTTGGCGAATCCCTTGTAGGTCACCTCCTTCTTTCGATGCACCTCGGATCGTGGAAAGTATTCGACATGAACACGCACATAGGCAGGGACGGGTGGATGGATCTGCACCTTTGCAGGATACCGGTCACCCTGGAAGAAGGAGGTTCCCACCTTTGCGGCCGTGGAGAATGTGAGGGGGTGCGCAACCCAGAGTCGGTAGACACCCCCGAAAGCATACGCGTTCCCCACCTGATCCCGGGCTTCGCCTTCGAGACTCACCTTGTACGACCCCATTTCCGAGAAATCGAACGAGCGTTGAAGATCCGACTGCAGGATCCCGTTCTTGATGCCGCGTAGAGGCATTTCCGGAAAAGCATTCTCTCTGCCGGACGGGTGGATGATCTTGCCGCGGATCCAGCCCTGTTTGAAATCCATGAAGTGGGGGAGGGACTTGAGGGGCACGTCACCGATGCCGAGGCCCATCGGTTCGGTGAGAGAGCTGTTGGGGTAATACGTGATGGGAGACGGATCGAGCCGGTAAGACCCGGGTGCGAGAACCAGGCTGTTGCCGTGTCGCGTCCTGTAGCTCAGTGCAAAGTGCCGCCGGTCTTCCTCGGAAAGGATTCCCTTGATTCCGTTGGAGAGGGTGTCCGAGAAGAGGGAGACGACCATCCTGGGTGTTGCCGGGCTTCCGATCCGGACGAGGGGAAGAAAGGAGGAGGGCAAAAAGAAGTTCACGGCATCGTCCGCCAGGGGCCCGAACCGGAAGAAGGAGGCAAAATCGGATCCCCCGGAACTGTACTGGAGGTTCTGGTGGATATCATCCGACCCATCCGGACTCGTCATGAGGCGGAGGTGAACTCGGTAAAAGCCGGCCGGGCACCTAGGGGAAACCTTGAGGTGGAGAACGGTATACAGTTCAAGGGTTTTTTCCGAAGCCGGAGGCAGTGCAAAGGGAATGAACGTCACCGATTCCACCGGGCTCCCGTAATGGCTTTTCAGTGAGGCAACCGAAACACCGTAGTTGCACGTTTCGATCGGCATGTTCGTCGGCGTCAGGAAACCGGACATGGTGATGTTCGACTGCAAAGAGGCTCTCCCCCGCTCGTCGTAAAGGCGTTCTCCCCATGCAACGAGGTAGAGTCCTCCCTTCCAGTTCTTTCGGATAGTTGGATGAGCCCAAATCGGGGTTTTGACCTTGATTCGAACAGGGATTTTCACGTTCTGCCCCTGTTCCCACTTGAAATCGTCCATCTGTGCGATGGCGTCCCAGGCGTAATAAATCGACCGGTAGGAAAGGTGAATACCCTCGTCGTCCACGTATCTGCCCTTACGGCAGGACCCGAGTGGGAGTGCGATCACCAGGAGGAACGTGAAACAACAACGGAATAATCGATGCGCTGTCACGGTGACT
>CAZSUQ010000737.1:0-3185 GCA_964609935.1 uncultured Thermodesulfobacteriota bacterium
CCTTGAGTTTCTTGAAGTTGCATGCCGCCAGGCAGAGCATTCGCTCTGCGCCTTCGCCCACCTTGAGGATAGATTCCTTCCTGACGGTCTTACCGTTTCCGCCAGGGATCCACTCGGAAAGAGCTGGCGCGTCATCACCGTTGATGTGCGTTGTGACCCGTATCCGGTCTTCTTCGCCCATTTGGAGGACGTCTGGCGGATAAAGGAAGATGGCAAACCTGCCGATCAGTGCCTCATCCAGGGCCTGGGTTGCTGAGTAACTGAGCGGGTTCATTGCCGCCCAGACCCATTTCACCTGTGTGTCAAAGCCCATAATCTTTCGGCTGCGGATGATTTCGAGCCATTTCGACTGGAGATCAGGCAGGGCTCGGTTCAGTTCATCGATCAAGATGAACTCCTTGTCCCAGACCGTCACCTTGCTCGGGACGTACTCGACGGCCCCTTGTTTGAGTTTTTCCAGATCCGGGTATCCCAGTACGTCCTCGAACATCGCCTTGGAGGCGTCATAGGCCAGAAACCGCCTAGAGAGGGCCTCGGCAAGCTTGGTCGCAACATGAGTTTTGGCACACCCGTGGTTTCCGATGAGGAGCAGCGGATCTCCTGTCAGGAGCGAAGCCATTGCCAGGTTCTCGTCCTGTTCCTTCCACCCATAAACACCAAGTCTTTGCAGAATCATTTTCATGTACCTCCGTTTGCTCCTGGTTTTGGTAGAAACGAAAAAGGGGGAAGACATCCCCTCGCTGAGAATGCCTCCCCCTTTCGCTTCAATCCCGACTTTTTCTACGGCTTGAGTTCGACCTCCATGACCAGAAACTCTTCTCCGTTCTGGGCCTTGATATCCCGGTCCAACCGGTCACGGATCCTCTTCTCCTTGAGCCAGGCTGCTTCCTTCTTGCCGGCTGATTCCGGCGTGAGGAACACTTGGATCTCACTGACGATTCCTTTCAGAATCTCCATGGCAACGAACACGGTCATTGGAATCACCTCCTTGCCTGCCCGAGCTTCCCGGACTGGGCAGCTTCAGCATTGGTTTGCGGCCGGAGCCTGCGAACTCGCTTCAGATCTCCCAAGACCGCCCGATTTGACGATCTTTTCGACCTTACGGGCCTTCCGAGGACGCCAGAACTCTTCCCGCTCACAATCCACCTCGATGCCCATCGCAACCTTGATGTCCTTCAGCTCCTGGAACGAGACATACCCCCACTCGGCGTTCTGGTAATCACCGTTCAGGATGGCGTATCCCCAGAAGAGATCGTCACCGTCATACTCTGCGATGTACCAGTCGCACCCACCCAGAAAGAAGTGTAGGTGGATCTTCTTTTCTCCCAGGGGAATCCCTTCGGTCGCATAGAGCCTCGGGATCCTCTCCAACCGTTCTTTGCTCGGTACATTCCACATGATTTTCACCTCCGTTGAAATCAAATAGGGCGTATTGCCCACTACTGGGTGCAATACGCCCGAAGGTTTAAGGCGAGATCGACCTGTTCAGACCGTCTCATGCAGGTTTTCACCGCCTGGCCCCAGGCAATGCTCGAAATCCTCCTCCCGCAGAAGCACGGCAAGAGGCGTGATGAGGCAATCCTGGCCGTCCCGGTTCACGCACGCGACAAACGCCGCACGCTTCCCCTGGAACTCGCCTTCGATGAGGACGAAATTCGAGAACTCCCCGCTTGTAAGGCTCTTGAAAAGCTCTGTTTCGGTCTGTTGTAGCATTGTTATCACCTCCTTCACTGACAGATGTCCACGAGCTGAACCACATCGCCAAAGCCCGAGAAGGCCTCGCAACTGTCGGCTTCATCAAAGAGGACCGTGAGTGTGGTCAGCCTCTGCCGCCTGAGCTTCTCTTGGTGCTCGGACGAGAGGGACGCGCAGCCGTCCGTAATCAGGATGGCCTTGTCAAAGCCTTTATCCAGGATGGAGCGGGCCACGCAGTTGAAGTCCGTCCCATAGGTGGTCTGGACCTGCCCCTTGAGCAGAGTCTCAAACGAGGTCTCCACCACTTTGTTGCTGAACTGAAAGACGGTCGTGATCTCCTTTCGCAGGCTCCTCAGGATCCTCAGAATTCTCGGTAGATACTGGTTCACGCTTCCCGAGACGTCCAGGTAGATGGCAAGGCCCTGGTCCCGCTTTCCTGCCTCCAGGAGCTGGTTATGGAAGTGGAACGGATAGATACCTGTCGCGAGCAGCACCAGGTCTCGCTTGGAGGGATGCAAGGGAAGGGGGGAGACGCTCATCCGCCGCGTCTGAAAGAGCTCCTTGAATTTGTCCACCTTCCGCTTGGTTGCAAACTTCCTGAGCAGCACACGCCGGATGGAAAGGTGCGTGTTGAGTGCCTCCAAAAGGAGTTCAAGCAGGGTGCTGCTGTAGCCGGCTTGCATGAATGATGACTCACGAACGCTCCGCTTGATCTCCTCTGCGATCCGGACTAGGACGTCCTCCGGTAGGCGTGCAGACACGCCGGCGTTCCCGTCATGAGGGGCCCCATGGGTGCCAAGGAGGAGTACATGTCCGACCCTTTCAGTCTCTGTGAGGATCTTAAGGGTTGTGATCAGCTCGCCTGTTGTGATCCCATCCTTGCTGTGCCCCCACATGGGGTAGAGCGCCTCATACACACCGCAGAACCGGCTGTTTGCCATGTTGCTCCCCGGGCGAAGAAGCCCTTCCATACCCTTCTCGCCATGGGTCTTTCTGAAGAGGTTCCCGTGTGCGGACTGATCGGAATACAGGTTCGTGATCACGGCGTTGATGATGGCGTCCGCAGCGATGTTTTCGATCTCGCCGCAGCCGTGAATGAAATGGCCGAACATAGGATGGAGAAGCTCGTGGAAGATCAGGCTGAAAAGGTCATCCTTGCAGCTGACATGTTTTGCGACGAACTCGGGGTTGTACCGGAGTCTCCCATCTCTGGTGATACCTGCGGTTGGGTGGCCAGGATCTTCTGTGACCTGGGTGATGAAACCTGCGGTGAAACTCTCAAACCCGAGCGCTTCCCTCAGGATCTGTCTGACGAGGTCCAGGGTAATCTTCATTTGTGATCACCTCCCTTCAAGAGCTGTGGCTTTTGTTCACTGTAGGAAAAGAAGGATCCCCCAGGGCCGACGATTACGTGATCCAGCAAGGGAATGCCGAGCAGACGTCCTGCGTGAGCAATCTGGACCGTAATGCGATCATCCTCGATAGAGGGC